>NZ_JBBWCB010000017.1:0-64483 GCF_039888995.1 Pseudomonas rossensis
CCCGAATTCGGTGGTCGTGGTCGATGAGGCTTACATCGATTTCGGCGGTGAGACGGCGATCAGTCTGGTGGATCGTTTTCCGAACCTGCTGGTGACTCAGACCCTGTCCAAGTCTCGTTCCCTGGCCGGCCTGCGGGTGGGTCTGGCGGTGGGGCATCCTGACCTGATCGAGGCGCTGGAGCGGATCAAGAACAGCTTCAACTCCTATCCGCTGGATCGTCTGGCGAATGTCGGTGCAGCCGCAGCGCTCGAAGATCGTGAGTACTTCGACAAGACCTGCCGGTTGGTCATCGAGAATCGTGAATGGGTCGTTACGCAATTGGAAGCGAAGGGCTTTGAAGTGTTGCCGTCGGCGGCGAACTTCATCTTCGCCCGTCATCCGAAACACGATGCGGCAGCGCTGGCGGCGAAGTTGCGCGAGCAAGGTGTGATCGTTCGGCACTTCAAGCAGGAGCGGATTGCCCAGTTCCTGCGGATCTCGATTGGCACACCGGAGCAGAATCAGGCGCTGATCGACGGCCTCGGCGACCTCTAAAGATACCCCCCGATCCTGTGGGAGCGAGCTTGCTCGCGATGAGGCCATAACATTCAACATAGATGCTGAATGTTATGGCCTCATCGCGAGCAAGCTCGCTCCCACAGTTGTTTTGGGGGGGCTTTTATTCGTGATGCGCTTCGCCGAGGAACGTCAACGAACTAAACACCCCGCGGGTCGCCACATCCGGATTGTCCTTCAGCGCAATCTCCATTTGCGCCGAAATCACATTCAACCCTTCATTACGCACCACCACCTGCGCCCGGCCGTCCGTATCCGTCTCGGTACTCAACGTATTCGGCGCACTGCGATAGTCGCCGGTCAACTTCACCCCCGCCGCCGGTTTCCCATCCAGTAGCACCCGCACTGGCAGCAACTTGCCCGGCCCGACGGTCAGCGGATCAACCTCCGGCAGAATCAGCAATTTCATCTGATCGAGCTTCGGCAGTTTCGCCCCCGGCTGGTATATCGCCAGGCTGTACTTGAAGGTCTGGGTCGACTCAATGGCCCCCGACACTTTGCTGCGTCCTTCGTTGATCCATTTTTTATCCGCGGTCTGCGACCACATGCCGTTGTTCAGCGCCACGGCCATCACCGCCGGTGGTTTCAAAGGCTGCAGGCGGGCGTGGTCGGCCAGGCGTTGCACGCTCACCGGGATCATTTTGCCGCCGACGTCATAAGCCCACGCGCCACTTATTTTCTGCGCCTTGAAGGCGTTATCTTCGGCGCCGTGGCCGTAGATGACTTCGATGTTGCCACGACGTTGTTCGGTCCAGAGACCGTGGGCCGAAACTTGGCTGGCACACAGCAGACTGAGTAGCGCCAGGGATTTCAGGTGTTGCATGGTGGACGTCCTTTTACAGGTTGAGTGTCAGGCTGACGGTGAAATTGCGCGGCTCGCCGGGGTTGACCCAGTAGTTGCTGTAGGAGCGCTCGAAGTATTTCTCGTCGAAAAGGTTGTTCAGGTTCAGGCCCACGGTGACATTTTCGCTGGCCTTGTAATGGGCCAGCAGGTCGACGGTGTGATAGGCCGGCAGTTCGAAATCGCTGCCGGCTTCACCTGAGCGATCGCCGACATAGGTGAACGCTGCACCAAGGTCCGAACCGCGCAAATGGCCGTCCTGAAATTCATAAACACTCAACAGACTGCCGCTGCGTTTGGCCACACCGAGAATTCGGCTGCCGGTGGGAATCACCTTGTCGCCTTGGGTGACTTCGGCGTCGATGTAAGCGAAGGCGCCGATCACTCGCACGGCGTCGGTCACTTGCCCGGTGACTTGCAGGTCGACACCCTGGCTGCGGGCCTTGCCCATGGCGCGGCTGGAATCGGTGCTCGGATCAAGCGCCAGGACGTTTTCCTTTTCGATATGGAAGGCGGCGAGGGTGGTGCTCAAGCGGTCGTCGAACAGCTCGCTCTTGATCCCGACTTCATATCCGACGCCTTCTTCCGGGTCGAAGGATTTGCCGGCGGCGTCCAGGCCGTTGTTCGGTTTGAATGAAGTGGAGGCGTTGGCGAACAACCCTACTTCGGGCGTCAGTTGGTAGAGCAGGCCGGCCCGCTGGGTCAGGGCATCGTGGCGCTGGCGGCTGGTCGTGTTGCGGCTGTGATCGTCGATGCTTTGTTCGAAATGTTCGAAGCGCGCACCGAGCATGCCGCGCAGTTTATCGGTGAAAACTATCTGGTCCTGAAGGTTCAGTGCCTGGCTTTCGACATGCTCGAAGAGGTTGGTCCCGGAGCGTGCGCCATTGGGTTTCGGCTGGCCGTATATCGGTCGATAGATATCGATGGCGTACGGGCCGCCGGCAATGGTCGTGACCCGTTCGTTCTTGCGGAAATTCTCGTATTCGCTGCCGATCAGCAGTTCGTGCTGCCAACTGCCGATGTCGAACAAACCGCGCAGTTCGAGTTGGGTGATGCTGTCATGCCAGTTGGTATCGCGCTCGCGGTAGCGACGGTTGATGGTATGGCCATCGGCGTTCAAGGGACGATTTTCGGACGCGAAGCCCCAGAGTTTGCCTTCCTTGTAATGGCTGGCCAGGCGAAGTTTCCAGCGGTCGTTGAGCTGATGTTCGAGGGCGGCTTGCAGCAGATTGTTGTGGTTGTCGATGTTGCCGTCGTTGGGTTCGCCAAGGAAGGTCGAACGGGAGACGCCGCTCCATTTATTGTTCGGCGCGACGATACCTCGATCGAATGTCGAGCTGTGGCGAACGAATTCGCTCTCCACCAACAGGCTGGTGTCCGGGCTCAGTTGCCAGCTGAAGGAAGGCGCAACAAACACACGCTGGCTGTCGACGTGATCGCGGAAGCTGTGGTTGTCCTCGACGGCCAGGTTCACCCGGGACAGAACGTTGCCGTCATCATCCAGCGGCGTGTTGACGTCCACGGCGGTGCGATAGCGATCCCAGCTGCCGGCGCTGGTTTGCAGTGTGGTGAAGGCTTCGGGCTGGGGTTTCTTGGTAACGATGTTCACCGTACCGCCCGGATCGCCACGACCATAGAGGCTGGCGGCCGGTCCTTTGAGCACTTCGATGCGTTCGATGTTGGCCACGTCCGGCGTGCTCGGATAGCCACGGTTGGCGCTGAAACCGTCCTTGTAGAACTCCGAAGTGGTGAAGCCGCGCACGCTGTATTCGTAGAGCGTCAGGCCGCCGAAGTTGTTCTGCTTCGACACGCCACCGGCAAAATCCAGGGCGCGCTCGACGCTGGTGCTGCCCAGATCCTTGAGCACACTGACGGGAATCACACTGATCGATTGCGGGATATCGCGAATGGCCGTGTCGGTTTTGGTTGCGCTGGAAGAGCGCGTGGCGCGGTAACCCTTGACCGGGCCGGTGGGGGATTCGTAGTCGGAGGTGACGCTGATGGCGTCCAGTTCAACGGTTTGCGATTCTTCGGCGAAGACCGGATCCCCCAGCAAACCGAGGGCCAGGCTTGCGAGGGAAGCCATTGTTCGAGACGACATGTTATGTTGTTCCAATAGTGATATTGAAACAATATAACATGCCTAATGAGAATGTCTGCTGTTAACAGCTTCGGAGTTATGGAGCTGCGGAGGCCACAAAAAGAACGCAGCCTTGGGCAGCTCCTGCGGGCTTACTCTCCTTCTTTTTCCTTGATCGGCGCGGGTGGCGGACGCAGACCGATTTCTGCCGTGAGCTTGAGCTCTTTGCCGTTGCGCATCACCTGGATCGTGACCTTGTCAGTCGGTTTGATCCGCGCGACCTGGTTCATCGAGCGACGACCATCGCCGGCCGGTTCGCCGTCGATGCTGAGGATCACGTCACCCAGTTGTAGGCCGGCCTTCTGCGCCGGACCGTCACGGAAAATCCCCGCGACCACAATGCCCGGGCGCCCCGACAGGCCAAACGATTCTGCCAGTTCCTGGCTCAACGGCTGCACTTCGATACCGAGCCAGCCGCGAATCACCTGGCCGTGTTCGATGATCGACTTCATCACTTCCATGGCCAGTTTCACCGGGATTGCGAAACCGATGCCCTGGGAACCGCCGGACTTGGAGAAGATCGCCGTGTTGATGCCGGTCAGGTTGCCGTTGGCATCCACCAGCGCACCGCCGGAGTTGCCTGGGTTGATCGCAGCGTCGGTCTGGATGAAGTCTTCGTAGTTGTTCAGGCCCAGCTGATTGCGCCCGGTGGCGCTGATGATGCCCATGGTCACGGTCTGGCCGACGCCGAACGGGTTGCCGATGGCCAAAGCCACGTCGCCGATGCGGATGTTGTCGGAGCGCCCGACAGTGATCGATGGAAGATTCTTCAAGTCGATCTTCAGGACCGCGAGGTCGGTTTCCGGGTCGCTGCCGATCACCCGGGCCAGGGTTTCACGACCGTCCTTGAGCGCCACCACGATCTGGTCGGCGCCGCTGGTCACATGGTTGTTGGTCAGCAGGTAACCTTCCGGGCTCATGATCACGCCGGAGCCGAGGCTCGACTCCATGCGCTTCTGTTTGGGCGAGTTGTCGCCGAAGAAGCGGCGGAACTGCGGATCCTCGAACAGCGGATGGTTCGGTTTGTTGATGACTTTGGTGGTGTACAGGTTGACCACCGACGGCGCGGCCGTGGTTACCGCGTCGGCATAGGACACCGGACCCTGTTGCATGGTGGTGGTTTGCGGGGCTTGCTGCATGTTGACGTCGAGGCTCGGGAGCCCGACCCACTGCGGGTAACGCTGGATGATTAACAGAGCGATAAGCACGCCGGCCAACAGCGGCCAGCCGGAAAAACGCAGCGCCTTGAGCATTAAGCACGTCCTGAGAGGTTGCAGGCGGTATGAGACCGCCCATAATGTCGCGCATTATACGAGGCGAAGCGTGCCTCTGAACGGGATATTTAGGAGTCTTTTATGGCCGTCGCCCTGAGCACCCTGGTCGAAGAAGCCGACCGTTACCTTAACAGTGCCAAGATTGCCGATTACTGCCCCAACGGGTTGCAGGTCGAAGGCCGGCCGCAGGTCATGCGCATCGTCAGTGGCGTCACCGCCAGCCAGGCGTTGCTCGACGCCGCAGTGGAAGCCAGCGCCGACCTGGTGCTGGTGCATCACGGCTATTTCTGGAAAGGCGAGAATCCGTGCATCACCGGCATGAAGCAGCGTCGGTTGAAAACCCTGCTCAAGCACGATATCAGCCTGTTGTCCTACCATCTGCCGCTGGATCTTCACCCGGAAGTCGGCAATAACGTGCAGCTGGCACGTCAGCTCGATATCACTGTGGAAGGTCCATTGGACCCGGACAATCTCAAAGTTGTCGGCCTGGTCGGTTCATTGAGCGATCCGGTGACGGCCCGCGATTTTGCCCGTCGCGTACAAGAAGTCATGGGCCGCGAGCCGTTGCTGATCGAAGGCAGCGAGATGATTCGCCGCGTTGGCTGGTGCACCGGTGGCGGTCAGGGTTACATCGATCAGGCCGTGCTGGCGGGCGTCGATTTGTACCTCAGCGGTGAGGCGTCCGAGCAGACCTTTCACAGCGCCCGGGAAAACGACATCAGCTTCATCGCCGCCGGCCATCATGCCACCGAGCGCTATGGTGTTCAGGCCCTGGGCGATTATCTGGCGCGGCGTTTTGCCCTTGAGCACATCTTCATCGATTGCCCGAACCCCATCTGATTTCCTGAACCAATGCATTCCCCTGTGTAGGAGCTGCCGAAGGCTGCGATCTTTTGATCTTGAAAATCAAAGTCAAAAGATCGCAGCCTTCGGCAGCTCCTACAGAGACCGTAGCCCAAACGAGGGGGTATATTCATATACCCTTTCGATCTAGCTCACGTCCTGATTAGAAGAGGTCGCTGTGCTAGGATTCCCCGCTCGAACACGGCCCGCTGGCCGTCCATAAGATCGTTTTCGTGAGTAGCCATGGTCGACAAACTGACGCATCTGAAACAGCTGGAGGCCGAAAGCATCCACATCATCCGCGAGGTCGCCGCCGAGTTCGATAACCCGGTGATGCTGTACTCCGTCGGTAAAGACTCCGCCGTGATGCTGCACCTTGCGCGCAAGGCATTCTTCCCCGGCAAACTGCCGTTCCCGGTGATGCACGTCGACACCCGGTGGAAGTTCAAGGAAATGTACGCGTTCCGCGATCGCATGGTCGAAGAACTCGGCCTGGACCTGATCGTGCACGTGAACCCCGATGGCGTCGCGCAGGGCATCAACCCGCTGACCCACGGTAGCGCCAAGCACACTGACATCATGAAAACCGAAGGCCTCAAGCAGGCCCTCGACAAGTACGGTTTCGATGCCGCTTTCGGTGGTGCCCGTCGTGACGAAGAGAAGTCCCGTGCCAAAGAGCGCGTGTATTCCTTCCGCGATACCAAGCACCGCTGGGACCCGAAAAACCAGCGTCCCGAGTTGTGGAACGTCTACAACGGCAAGGTCAACAAGGGCGAATCGATCCGTGTTTTCCCGTTGTCGAACTGGACCGAACTGGACATCTGGCAGTACATCTACCTCGAAGGCATCCCGATTGTGCCGCTGTATTTCGCCGCCGAGCGCGACGTTATCGAGATGAATGGCACCTGGATCATGATTGACGACGAACGCCTGCTCAATCACCTGAGCGATGAAGACAAGGCGCGCATCGTCAAGAAGAAGGTCCGCTTCCGCACACTCGGCGACTACCCGCTGACCGGTGCGGTCGAGTCCGAGGCCACCAGCCTGACCGACATCATTCAGGAAATGCTCCTGACGCGAACTTCCGAACGCCAGGGCCGTGTCATCGATCACGATGGCGCAGGCTCGATGGAAGAAAAGAAACGTCAGGGTTATTTCTAAGGGGTTGTCATGTCGCACGCATCTGATTTGATCAGCGAGGACATCCTCGCCTACCTGGGCCAGCACGAACGCAAGGAAATGCTGCGTTTTCTGACCTGTGGCAACGTCGACGACGGCAAGAGCACCCTGATCGGGCGCCTGCTGCACGACTCCAAAATGATCTACGAAGATCACCTGGAAGCCATTACCCGCGACTCGAAAAAAGTCGGCACCACCGGCGATGACATCGACCTGGCATTGCTGGTCGACGGCCTGCAGGCCGAGCGTGAGCAGGGCATCACCATCGATGTCGCTTACCGCTACTTCTCCACCGCCAAGCGCAAATTCATCATCGCCGACACCCCTGGCCATGAGCAGTACACCCGCAACATGGCCACCGGTGCGTCCACCTGTGACCTGGCGATCATCCTGGTCGACGCCCGTTACGGCGTGCAGACCCAGACCCGTCGCCACAGCTTCATTGCCTCGTTGCTGGGCATCAAGCACATCGTTGTCGCCATCAACAAGATGGACCTCAACGGCTTCGACGAAACAGTCTTCGAGTCGATCAAGGCCGATTACCTGAAGTTCGCCGAAGGCATCGCGTTCAAACCGACCACCATGGCCTTCGTGCCGATGTCGGCGCTGAAGGGCGACAACGTGGTGAACAAGTCCGAGCGCTCGCCGTGGTACACCGGCCAGTCGCTGATGGAAATTCTTGAAACCGTCGAAATCGCCAGCGACCGCAACTACTCCGACCTGCGTTTCCCGGTGCAGTACGTCAACCGTCCGAACCTGAACTTCCGTGGTTTCGCCGGCACCCTGGCCAGCGGCGTCGTGCACAAGGGCGACGAAGTCGTTGTGCTGCCGTCGGGCAAGAGCAGCCGCGTGAAGTCCATCGTCACCTTCGAAGGTGAGCTGGAGCACGCAGGTCCCGGTCAGGCGGTGACGCTGACCATGGAAGACGAGATCGACATCTCCCGCGGCGACTTGCTGGTGCACGCCGACAACCTGCCGCAAGTGACTGACGCCTTCGACGCCATGCTGGTGTGGATGGCCGAAGAACCGATGCTGCCGGGCAAGAAATACGACATCAAACGCGCCACGTCTTATGTGCCGGGTTCGATTACCAGCATCGTCAACCGCGTTGATGTGAACACTCTGGAAGAAGGGCCGGCCAGCTCGTTGCAACTGAACGAGATCGGTCGGGTCAAGGTCAGCCTCGACGCCGCCATCGCACTGGACGGTTACGCGAGCAACCGCACCACCGGTTCGTTCATCGTCATCGATCGGTTGACCAATGGCACCGTCGCGGCCGGCATGATCATCGCTCAGCCGTTGAGCCATGGCACCAGCACGCATCACGGCAAACTGGCGCACGTCGCCACCGAAGAACGCGCCCAGCGCTTCGGCCAGCAACCGGCCACCGTGTTGTTCAGCGGCTTGTCGGGCGCCGGCAAAAGCACCCTGGCTTACGCGGTTGAACGCAAGCTGTTCGACATGGGCCGTGCGGTGTTTGTGCTCGATGGCCAGAACCTGCGTCACGACCTGAACAAAGGTCTGCCACAGGATCGCGCCGGGCGTACCGAGAACTGGCGTCGTGCGGCGCACGTTGCGCGTCAGTTCAACGAAGCGGGTCTGCTGACACTGGCAGCCTTCGTTGCACCGAGTGCCGAAGGTCGTGAGCAGGCCAGGGATCTGATCGGCAAGGAGCGTCTGCTGACGGTCTACGTCCAGGCCTCTCCGACGGTCTGTGCCGAGCGTGACCCCCAAGGCCTGTACGCGGCCGCCGGGGATAACATCCCGGGCGATTCCTTCCCGTACGACGTGCCGCTGGACGCCGACCTTGTGGTCGATACCCAGTCGCTGTCGCTGGAAGAAAGCGTCAAGCAAGTGCTGGATCTGCTGCGCAAGCGTGGCGCGATCTAAGCGTTAGCCGTTAATAAAAAACCCGCCGATGAGTGATCATCGGCGGGTTTTTTTGTGTCCGGGAAACGCCAGGATCGCAGCCTTCGGCAGCTCCTACATTGCATTGGCGTACACCTGTAGGAGCTGCCGAAGGCTGCGATCTTTTGATCTTAAGCCCCTGGATACTCCCGATGCATCTGCCCCAGCAACGCATCCTTGTCTTCCCACAACTGGTTGATCCAGCCCTGAAACTGCAATCGATACTCGCCGTCCTGGTCGTAGTTCTTGCCGATGAACTGCGGCGGAATCTTCAACTCCTGAAAGTGCACCACCACCTCCTTCACGTTTCCACAGAGCAAATCCCAGTAACCGGGACGGCCGGCCGGATAGTGAATGGTCACGTTGACGATGGCTTCCAGTTGCTCACCCATGGCATCCAGCACAAATGCAATACCGCCAGCCTTTGGCTTGAGCAGATGCTTGAACGGCGATTTCTGCTGGGCATGCTTGCCTTCGGTGAAACGCGTGCCTTCGACGAAGTTGAAAATCCCCACCGGGTTATGGCGGAACTTGTCGCAGGTCTTGCGGGTGGTTTCCAGGTCTTTGCCTTTCTTCTCCGGGTGCTTCTCCAGGTAGGTCTTGGAGTAACGCTTCATGAACGGAAAGCCGAGCGCCCACCAAGCCAGACCAATCACCGGCACCCAGATCAGTTCCTGTTTGAGGAAGAACTTCAGCGGGCGAATCTTCCGGTTCAGCACGTATTGCAACACCATGATGTCGACCCAGCTCTGGTGGTTGCTGGTGATCAAATACGAGTGCTGATAGTCCAGACCTTCCAGGCCGCTGAGTGTCCAGCGCGTGTGTCCGAGCAAGTCCATCCAGGCCTTGTTGTTGCTGATCCAGGCTTCGTGGATATGGCTCATCAGCCAATCGGTAAAACGCTGGGCGGCGGGGAAGGGCAATAGCAGTTTGAAAATCGCGACGATGAACAGCGGTGTGCAGCAGGCAATCGTGTTCAGCGCCAACAGCAGCGAGGCAATCACGCCTCGCAGCGGTGCAGGTAGGGAATCCAGCATTTAAAGATCCAAAGGTCGGTTGGCAGCTTGAATCGCGGTCAACGCGATGGTGTAGACGATGTCGTCGACTTGCGCGCCGCGCGGCAGGTCGTTCACCGGTTTGCGCAGGCCTTGCAGCATCGGCCCGAGGCTGACGCAGTCGGCGCTGCGCTGCACGGCTTTGTGGGTGGTGTTGCCGGTGTTCAGGTCGGGGAACACGAACACTGTGGCGCGACCGGCGACCTGGCTGTTCGGCGCCAGTTGCCGGGCAACGGTTTCGTTGGCGGCGGCGTCGTATTGCAACGGACCGTCGATCAGCAGCGAGTTTTGTTGCTCGTGGGCGAGCAATGTCGCTTCGCGAACCTTCTCGACTTCTTCGCCGCTGGCCGATTCACCGCTGGAGTAGCTGATCATCGCCACGCGCGGGGTGATGCCGAAGGCGGCTGCCGAGTCGGCGCTTTGCAGCGCGATCTCTGCCAGTTCGCTGGCGCTCGGGTGCGGGTTCATCACGCAGTCGCCGTAGACCAGCACTTCCTCGGGGAAGAGCATGAAAAACACTGACGACACCAGCGTGCAGCCCGGCGCGGTCTTGATCAGCTGCAGGGCCGGGCGGATGGTGTTGGCGGTGGAGTGAATGACGCCGGACACGAGGCCGTCGACCTCATCCAGCGCCAGCATCATGGTGCCGATCACCACGGTGTCTTCCAGTTGTTGCTCGGCCATCGGCGCGTTGAGGCTTTTGGTTTTGCGCAGGGCAACCATCGGCTCGACGTAGCGTTCGCGAATCAGGTCCGGGTCGAGGATTTCCAGCCCCGGCGGCAGCTCGATGCCTTGAGCGCGAGCGACGGCTTCGACGTCTGCCGGTTTCGCCAGCAGCACGCAACGGGCAATGCCGCGTGCCTGACAGATCGCCGCGGCTTGCACGGTCAACGGCTCGCTGCCTTCAGGCAGGACGATGCGCTTGTTGGCAGCTTGGGCGCGCTGGATCAATTGATAACGGAACACGGCGGGCGACAGGCGCATTTCCCGTGGCGTGCCGCAGCGTTGGTGCAGCCACTTGGCGTCGAGGTGGCTGGCAACGAAATCGGTGATGATCTCCGCGCGCTCGCGGTCGTCGATCGGGATTTCCTTGTTCAAACCGTTCAACTGGTTAGCGGTGTCGTAGGAGCCGGTGCTCACCGACAACACCGGCAGGCCAGCCTGCAACGCGCCACGGCACAGGTCCATGATGCGCGGGTCGGGCAGGGTGTCGCTGGTCAGCAACAGGCCGGCCAGCGGTACGCCGTTCATGGCCGCGAGACTGACGGCGAGGATGATGTCGTCGCGATCACCGGGCGTCACCACCAACACGCCGGGCTTGAGCAGCTCTACGGTGTTGCGCATGGTACGGGCGCAAATGATGATTTTGGTCATGCGCCGGGTTTCGTAATCACCGGCATTGAGGATCTGCGCGCCCATCAGATCGGCGACGTCGCGGGTGCGTGGGGCGTTCAATTCCGGCTGGAACGGGATGCAACCCAACAGGCGGAAATCGCCACTGCGCAGCAATGGCGAGTGTTCCTTCAGGCGTGAGGCGAAGGCCTCCATGCTCTCCTCGGTTTTGACCTTGTTGAGGATCACGCCGAGGACTTTCGGGTCTTTTGGACCGCCGAACAATTGCGCCTGCAATTCCACTCGGCCGGACAGTTCGGTCAGCACTTCGATTTCCGGTGCCGAGACCAGGATCACTTCGGCGTCGAGGCTTTTCGCCAAGTGCAGATTGACCCGCGCGGCATAACTGGCGCTCCGGGTCGGGACCATGCCTTCTACGATCAGCACATCCTTGCCGACTGCCGCCTGCTGATAGAGGGTGATGATTTCTTCGAGCAGCTCGTCCAGCTGACCGTCGCCGAGCATGCGCTCGACGTGCGCCAGACCGAGCGGCTGAGGCGGTTTCAAACCGTGAGTGCGCGCCACCAGTTCAGTGGACCGTTCAGGCCCGGTGTCGCCCGGATGCGGCTGGGCAATCGGTTTGAAAAAGCCGACCTTGAGGCCGGCCCGCTCAAGGGTACGCACCAGCCCGAGGCTGATGGAGGTCAGACCCACACCAAAATCGGTGGGCGCGATAAAAAAAGTTTGCATGCGGATTCTCTAAAGGTGCATGGCAATGGTGAACGCCTATGACTGGCCTTCTACCGAAATTCAGTCGCCAAGGTTAGCGCTAACCGAGCCTTGTGCGCACCAACCGCAATCAAAGGGCTGGCCTATTTTTTTAATACGTTGCGTGGAGTCCAGGACCCAGGCGCGCGATTGCCACGGTGGCTGGTGGCGCAGGTGCTGGGTGTGACCGCAGGAAAGCTCGGCCACCCAGTGCCCGTCCTCATCTTGATGGAAGCCTGTGACCGTCGAGCCTTTCGCCGTCACCCGTCTGTCCGGGTTGTGTTCGCTTTCGGGCGATTGCTTCGCTAAACTTGGCCATTCTTCATTCTTATGCAAAAGGTCTCGCCCCATGCTGATCGCCGCCAATAAGGCTGTCTCCATCGACTATACCCTGACCAACGACGCTGGTGAGGTCATCGACAGCTCCGCCGGCGGCGCGCCGCTGGTCTACCTGCAAGGCGCAGGTAACATCATTCCGGGCCTGGAAAAGGCGCTGGAAGGCAAAGCAGTCGGTGACGAACTGACGGTTGCCGTAGAACCTGAAGATGCCTACGGCGAATACGCTGCCGAACTGGTCAGCACGTTGAGCCGCAGCATGTTCGAAGGCGTCGACGAGCTGGAAGTGGGTATGCAGTTCCACGCATCCGCTCCGGACGGCCAGATGCAGATCGTCACCATTCGCGATCTGGACGGCGACGATGTCACCGTCGACGGCAACCACCCGTTGGCCGGTCAGCGCCTGAATTTCCAGGTCAAGATCATCGACATTCGTGACGCCAGCCAGGAAGAAATCGCTCATGGTCACGTCCATGGCGAAGGTGGCCATCACCACTGATTTTCTGCGCTAAGCTTTCGAGAACTGGAGAGGCGCCCGAGGGGCGCCTTTTTTAGTCCGCGGCTGTCCCTGGTGACACCGCCAAGTGGCTGTTTCGAGAAGAACACGGGAATCTGGAGTTCGTCATGAGTGCTTTTCACGACCTTAAATTGACAGGCCTGGATGGTCAGGAGCTACCTCTGGCGCCCTTCAAAGGGCACGTCGTGCTGGTGGTCAACGTCGCCTCCAAATGCGGCTTGACCCCTCAGTACGCGGCGCTGGAAAACCTCTACCAGCAATACAAGGACAAAGGCTTCAGCGTGCTGGGCCTGCCGTGCAACCAGTTTGCCGGGCAGGAACCGGGTACCGAGCAAGAGATCCAGGAGTTTTGCAGCCTCAACTACGGCGTGAGCTTTCCGTTGTCCAGCAAGCTGAAAGTCAACGGTCATGATCGTCATCAGCTGTACCGTCTGCTGGCGGGCGAGGGTGCTGAATTTCCCGGTGACATTACCTGGAACTTCGAAAAATTCCTGCTGGGCAAGGATGGTCGCGTGCTGGCGCGGTTCTCGCCGCGCACGGCGCCGGATGATCCGTCTGTCGTTCATGCGATTGAAAAAGCCCTGAGCTGAAGAGAAAGATCAAAAGATCGCAGCCTTCGGCAGCTCCTACGTGGGAATGTGAACACCCGTAGGAGCTGCCGAAGGCTGCGATCTTTTTTCGTTTCTAATCCTTAATCACTTAAATCAATAGTGCTGTTCAAGGCTTGCGACTCTCCATATTATCGCCGTCATAAAGTCATTTCCCGTGGAGCGTCCCATGCCCGTCAAAGCCCTGTTCAAACCGTTCCACCTCGGCACCCTCGAACTGCCGACCCGCGTCGTCATGGCGCCGATGACCCGTTCGTTTTCGCCGGGTGGCGTTCCCAGTTCCAAAGTGATCGAGTACTACCGTCGTCGCGCCGCTGCGGGCGTCGGCCTGATCATCACCGAAGGCACCACCGTCGGCCACAAGGCTTCCAACGGTTACCCGAACGTGCCGCATTTCTACGGCGAAGCGGCGCTGGCTGGATGGAAAAAAGTAGTCGACGCTGTTCATGCTGAAGGTGGCAAGATCGTTCCTCAGCTGTGGCATGTCGGCAGCGTGCGCCGCATCGGCACCGAGCCGGACGCCAGCGTGCCGGGTTACGGTCCGTCGGAGAAATTGAAGGACGGTCAGGTCGTGGTTCACGGCATGACCAAGCAAGATATCCAGGACGTGATCGCCGCATTTGCCCAGGCCGCCAAAGATGCCCAGAGCATCGGCATGGACGGCGTGGAAATTCACGGTGCCCACGGCTACCTCGTGGACCAGTTCTTCTGGGAAGGCAGTAACCAGCGCACCGACGAATACGGCGGCAGCCTGGCCAACCGTTCGCGTTTCGCCATTGAACTGATCCAGGCGGTGCGTGCAGCGGTCGGCGAAGGCTTCCCGATTATTTTCCGTTTCTCTCAGTGGAAGCAGCAGGATTACACTGCGCGTCTGGTGCAAACCCCGGAGGCACTGGGTGAATTCCTCAAGCCATTGTCCGACGCCGGCGTGGATATTTTCCACTGCTCGACGCGTCGTTTCTGGGAGCCGGAGTTCGACGGTTCCGAGCTGAACCTGGCCGGCTGGACCCGCAAACTCACCGGTAAACCGACCATCACCGTGGGCAGTGTCGGCCTGGATGGCGAGTTCCTGCAATTCATGGTCAACACCGACAAGATCGCGCAGCCGGCCAGCCTGGAAAAACTGCTGGAGCGTTTGAACAATGATGAGTTCGATCTGGTGGCGGTAGGTCGTGCGCTGCTGGTGGACCCGGACTGGGCGCAGAAAGTGCGCGACGGCCGTGAAGAAGACATCCTGCCGTTCAGCCGTGAGGCGTTGATGACTCTGGTTTAAATAGCGCCGGGAAGGGCCTCTTCGCGGGCAAGCCTCGCTCCTACGGTTCTCTCGGACAAGGAGCGAGGCTTGCCCGCGAAGCTTTTAAGGCAACAAAGCTGCATCAGCCAGGGGTTGCCCCTGCACACAAGCCCCGCGCAACTGCCCTTCAAATTGCTCGATAATCGCGGCCCAGCCCTGACGACTCGCATGCTGACGCGCGTTAAGCCGCACGCAGCGTAAGGTTTCGCGCTCCTCCAACAGCCAACACGCCGCATCGCAAAACGCCTCTTCGTCCCCCGGCATCGCCAGTACGCCGTTGTAGCCATGGCGAATGTGCTGAGCCGCCGCCGCTTGATCGTAAGCCACCACACCTAAACCCGAAGCCAGTGCCTCAAGCACCACGTTGCCGAACGTCTCGGTCAGGCTTGGAAACAGAAACACATCCCCCGACGCATAGTGACTGGCCAAGGCTTCGCCGCGTTGTGAACCGCAGAAAATCGCCTCGGGCAGTTCTTTCTCCAGGACCACTCGTTGCGGGCCGTCGCCGATCACGATCAACTTCAGGTTTTTCTGTGGATAAGTCGTACGCAGCCTTTCGAAACTGCGCTTAAGCAAGCCGAGATTTTTCTCCGGTGCCAGGCGTCCTACATGGATGACGGCAATGTCACTGTCGGCCAAATCCCACTGTTCGCGTAGCGACGTCAGCCGCTTGGTCGGGTGAAACAACTGGCTGTCGACCCCACGCGACAGCAACGCCAGGCGCTCGAAATGCCGGCGCTCCAGTTCCATTCTTTGGCTCACGCTCGGCACCAGGGTCAGCGTCGAACGATTATGAAACCAGCGCAAGTAGTGGGTCAGCAATCGCGTCAGCAGTCCAAGCCCATACTGACTGGAGTACTGCTGGAAATTGGTGTGAAAACCGCTGACCACCGAAATCCCCAAGCGCCGCGCCGCGCGCAACGCGGACAATCCCAGCGGTCCTTCCGTGGCGATGTACAGCACGTCCGGCCGATGACGCTTCCAGCGCCGCAACAGCTTGTGCATCGACGACTGACCCCATTGCAGACCCGGATAGCCTGGCAGCGGCCAGCCTCGGCACAGCAACAACGCATCGTCGCTGACCCGCTGCTGATCGCAACCCTGACGCGGTCGCACCAATTCCACCTGATGCCCGCGCGCGCGCAAACCGTCGCACAAGCGGCCGAGGGTATTGGCCACTCCGTTGATTTCGGGAGGGAAGGTTTCGGTGATCAGAGTGATATGCAGAGCTGTCGTCATGACCTCAGTGTCGGCTGAGGCCATGTCGTCAGTGTGACGGTGGGATGATGAATTTGTGACCGAATCAGCGCTGGACTACCAGGTTTTCCGCGCCACGTTCACGCACCCAGAACAACGTTGCACCCGCCACGGCGGCCGGCATCATCAGGATGTTGACCACCGGAATCAGCAGCACCAGATAAACACTTCCGCCGAAACTCATGCTTTGCCAGCGCTTCTCGCGCAGCCAGGCGAGCATCTCGTTCCAGCCCAGCTTGTGGTTATCCGCCGGGTAGTCGATGTACTGGATCGCCATCATCCACACCCCGAACAGCAGCCACAATGGTGCGGCAATGATGTTCACCACCGGAATGAACGAGAGGATGAACAGCCCGATGGCGCGCGGCAGGAAGTAGCCGAGTTTGCGCATTTCCCGGGCCAGGGTGCGGGGGATCATGGCGATCAGTTCGCCCCAGCTGAAGGACGGGAAGTCGTCAGTGCCGCGCACCACGACTTCGACTTTTTCCGCGAGGAAGCCGTTGAATGGCGCGGCGATGACGTTGGCCAGCATGGTGAAGGTGAAGAACACCATCAACACCACCAGCACCACGAACAACGGCCAGAGCACATAACTGAGAAAACTCAACCAGTCGGGCAGGGAGGGCATCAACGTGTCGACCCACAGGTTGAATTGATGGCTAGCCAGGTAGATCAATCCGACGAACAGCACCAGGTTGATCACCAGGGGCAACAGCACGAACAAACGCAGGCTTGGGCTCAGGACCAGCTTGAGGCCTTCGCGCAGGTATTGCGGGCCGGACAGAACGGGGGCGGGCATAACGTGCTCCGAGCAAAGGGGAAACGCGCCGACCTTACCGGCTTTGCCTGACAGGCGAAAGCGCGGTAGCAGCATCGACATTAACTGTAACAAAGGCGCCTATGTATCCATCGTGATGGGATAGAGACCGCCTATGAGCTGGATTGTTAAACCGTATTTCCTTAATCTTCGCCCCCTCGATACGCTGCACCCCATACTTTTTACAGGACTGTCGAGCTCAAGCCTTCCCCAAGTGCTTTCAACGGTCCTTTTTTATTCCCGCCGGCAACCCGGCGTTCCGCGCCAGATGTTTAGGGCCGGTCAACAGGAGCAGGTCATGTCTGAAGTCCGTCATTCGCGAGTGATTATTCTCGGTTCCGGCCCTGCCGGTTACAGCGCCGCGGTGTATGCCGCCCGTGCCAACCTCAAGCCACTGCTGATCACCGGCATGCAAGCCGGCGGTCAACTGACCACCACCACCGAAGTCGATAACTGGCCGGGCGACGTCCACGGCCTGACCGGCCCGGCGCTGATGGACCGCATGAAAGAGCACGCCGAGCGCTTTGAAACCGAAATCGTCTTCGATCACATCAATGCCGTGGACTTCGCTGCCAAGCCGTACACCCTGACCGGCGACAGCGCGACCTACACCTGCGACGCCTTGATCATCGCCACCGGCGCCAGCGCTCGTTACCTGGGCCTGCCGTCGGAAGAAGCGTTCATGGGCAAAGGTGTTTCGGCCTGCGCAACCTGCGATGGGTTCTTCTACCGCAACAAGCCAGTGGCCGTGGTCGGTGGCGGCAACACCGCTGTTGAAGAGGCGCTGTACCTGGCCAACATCGCCAGCAAGGTCACCCTGATCCACCGCCGCGAAACCTTCCGCGCCGAGAAGATCCTGATCGACAAGCTGAATGCCCGTGTTGCCGAAGGCAAGATCGTCTTGAAGCTGAACTCGACTCTGGACGAAGTTCTGGGCGACAACATGGGCGTGACCGGTGCCCGCCTGAAGAACAACGACGGCAGCTTCGACGAGCTGACAGTCGACGGCGTGTTCATCGCCATCGGCCACACCCCGAACACGTCGTTGTTCGAAGGTCAGCTGACCTTGAAAGACGGCTACCTGGTCGTGCAGGGCGGCCGTGACGGCAACGCTACTGCCACCAGCCTCGAAGGCATCTTTGCTGCCGGTGACGTGGCTGACCACGTTTACCGTCAGGCCATCACCTCGGCCGGCGCTGGCTGCATGGCGGCACTGGACGCCGAGCGTTACCTCGACGATCTGCAGAACGCTTCGTTCTGATTGCGTTGCAATGAAAAAACAGGCCTCGGTTATTCCCCCACCTAGGAATACATAGTTAGGGTCTTTCTAGACTGTAACTACACAAATACCCCTCGATGAGGGGTATTTTTTTGACATCGCTAATCTGAAAGCCTTTTGTGGCATAGAACTGGATTCGAACAACAGTGTTGTGGTGGTTGCCGACCGGCTCCATCATCCGCCACAGGAATGACCGCCTCCATGTGTGATGACAGTTGTATCGCGGTCGGTGCCAGCACCTACAAACGAATGCTCATCTTGAAAATGCAATTGCAAATTTGTATCATTCGTTTTCAATTCAGCGAAGCAGGGAACGCAGCGCCAAAACAATAATAAGGTCAAGGCAATGCTCAAAATGCTTCTCGTATACGGTCATCTGCTCGCTACATGTATTGCCCTGGGGAGGGTGTTGCAGGCGGATCACAAGCTTTGGAGTTGGCGCAAGGAAATACTGGACCAGGCGAGGCTTGAGTACCTTGATGAAACTCAGAAGATCGTCAGCCTCGCACTGCTGGCCCTTTGGGCAAGCGGACTGTTGCTGGTGCTTCAGGGTTATCTCAATGAAGGCGACGCGTATCTGCTCAATCAGAAACTCTGGGCCAAGGTAACTGTCGTCGCGCTGCTGAGTCTCAACGGTGCATTATTGCATCGAGTCGGCTTCCCGTTGCTGCAAAAGGCTCCATTCGTCGCACTGCGCAGTGCAGGCCGCACGCGGCTCGCCTTGTTGGGTGCGTTTTCCATGAGCGGTTGGCTATTCGCCGCTTTCCTGGGGGTGGCTCGAGCCTGGAATCACGTGTTGCCTTATCTACATGTGATGGGCGCATTCGCCGCATTCTCGTTACTGGCTTGTTGCGTGGCGCTTGCAGTCGCCGGTAGGGCGGGCAGTGTCTGTGCGCAAAAATCCTCGGTACCGGGGTAGCTATCAATACGTGCAGCGGTCAGGCTGTCCGCCGGATCGCAGTTTGCTTTTCAGGAAAGGTTCGCCAGGCAGGCCTCGAGAATATCCAGCCCTTCTTCCAGCACCGCCGCCTCAGTGGTCAACGGCGCCAGAAGCCGGATGATGTGCCGTGATTTGCCGCTGGGCATCAGCAGCAAACCGGCGTCTCGTGCCAACGCCAGCAGCTGCGTCAACTGCGCCGATGCCGGTGTGCCGTCGGTATTGACCAGCTCGATGCCGCGCATCGCGCCAACGCCGGTCAAGCGGCCCAGATACGGCGACAGCTTGCTGGCGCGCCAGGATTGGTAGCGGCTGACAATCGCTTCTTCCTGTTGCGTGCCCCAGGCTTGTAGGTGCGCGTCAGTCATTTCATCCAGGGTCGCCAACGCCGCGGCGCAGGCAATCGGGTTGCCCGAATAGGTGCCGCCCAGTCCGCCCTTGGGCAAGGTGTCGAGCAGCGACTTGCGCCCGACCACCGCACCCAGCGGCACACCGCCGGCGATGCTTTTGCCCAGCAGGATCAAGTCCGGCTCAATGCCCAGTCGCGAAAATGCAAAGCGCTGGCCGGTGCGACCGAAGCCGGACTGGATTTCATCAGCGATCAGCAGGATGTTTTTTTCATCACAGAAGCGACGTAGCGCCTGGGCGAACTCCACGTCCAGCGTCAGGAAGCCCGATTCGCCCTGCACCGGTTCGACAATAAAACAGGCGACGTCATCAACGTCGATCTCGACGCTGAACAGCCGGTCCATGGCTTTCAGTGCCTCCGCGCAGGTCACGCCGTTGTCCTTGCTCGGGAAGGGCAGGTGAAAAACCGGACCCGGCAGCACGCCGACTTTCTGTTTGTAGGGCGCGACTTTGCCGTTGAGGTTGAGCGTGGCGAGGGTGCGGCCATGGAAGGCGCCGTCGAAGGCGATGACGGCCGTGCGACCGGTGGCGCCACGGACGATCTTCAGGGCGTTTTCCGCCGCTTCAGCGCCGCTGTTGGTGAGCATGCCGCTGACCGGGTAGTTCACCGGAATAAACGCGGCGAGACGATCCATCAGTTCGATGTAGGGCGCATGCGGAGCGGCGTTGAACGCGTAGTGGGTCAGCCGGGTGGCTTGTTCGCGAATGGCCTCGACGATGCGCGGATGGCAATGGCCGAGGTTCAATACACCGATGCCGCCGACGAAGTCGATGTAGCGTTTGCCATCGGTGTCCCAGACCTCGGCATTTTTGCCGTGGCTGAGCGTGACGGGATGAACGATGTTGATCGACTGGCTGATGGTTTCGCTGCTCATGGATGACCGACTCTGAAGAAGGGATGCTTCTTTTTATCTAAGCCGTGAGCAGAGGTGCCCGGCAAACGAAATAAAGTTGCCGGGTCAATCTTAAAAGTCGGGATGTGCGGTGAAGGTCATCTTTTGATTTTGAGTCAGCGGCGAGTCAGCGGCTGTTGAGTGAACTTCACACCGGCCAGGCCATGAGCAATCAGCGCGCGGATATTGCCGTGATCGCTGCCTTCAGGCGTCGCCACCACCGAACGGTAATGCTCGCCGAACGCCAACAGCGCTTCTTCATCGCTCAAGCCTTCCAGCAGCGCCAGACCCAGGGTCTTGCACGAGCCTTCATTCTGCCCGGCTGCGTTTTCCACGCCGCCGTTGTTGAAAGCCTGAGGCTGATAGTCGTAGCCGGCGGCGATGAAGGCCAGTGTGTCGGCAAAAACGTGTTCGCCGCTCTTGAGGCTGGCGCGCAGGGTGTTCAAATCACTCATTGGGTTTTCCTTTGGCGAACGCCGCTTGTTGTTCGGCGTTGGCTTCTTGCTGGTATTGGGCTTTCCACTCGGCGTACGGCATGCCGTAAACCACTTCGCGAGCGTCATCGAGGCTGACCTCGATCTGGCGTTCGTCGGCAGCGGCCTTGTACCACTTGGACAAGCAGTTACGGCAGAAACCGGAGAGGTTCATCAGGTCGATATTCTGCACATCCTTGCGGCTGTCCAGGTGGGCGACCAGCCGTCGAAAGGCGGCGGCTTCGAGTTCCAGGCGTTGTTGATCGGTCATGGCGGGCTCTGTGCAATCAAATCGTGCGCGGATGATAAAAGTCTGACGAACAATGCGCCAGACGCGGTCAGCGGCTCGCGGCCAGGGTAATCGACACCGACTCGGCGAAACGCAGGGCATGAGGCTTGTCGACTTCGACTTCGGCATACAACACCGACTCGTTGGCCATGACCAGATCGAGGATTTCCTGAGTCAGGCGCTCGAGCAGGGCGAAGCGATTGCCCTCCACGTGGGCGATGATCGCCTTGGTGATGGTGCGGTAGTTCAGCGCGTGATCGATGTCGTTGTCACGCACCGCTTCCTGAGCGGCATACAGGATGGTCAGGTTGATCAGCACATCCTGCTTGTTGAGGATCTCATCCTCGTTGATCCCGATGAAGGTCCGCAGGCACAGGTTCTTGACCCGGATGCGTGCCGTTCCTGGTTGAAGTTGTGGCATTGCTACTTGCTCCGTCCAATCAATTGCAGGAACTCCTGGCGGGTGTTACTCGAATCGCGGAAGGCGCCGAGCATCACCGAGGTGTTCATGGTCGAATTCTGTTTCTCGACGCCGCGCATCATCATGCACATGTGCTGGGCTTCGATGACCACCGCGACGCCTGCCGCACCGGTCACTTGCTGCACCGCGTCGGCGATTTGCCGGGTGAGGTTTTCCTGGATTTGCAGGCGACGGGCGAACATGTCCACCAGTCGTGCAATCTTCGACAGGCCCAGCACCTTGCCCGTTGGAATATAAGCCACATGCGCCTTGCCGATGAAGGGCAGGATGTGATGTTCGCAGAGCGAGTACAGCTCGATGTTGTCGACGATGATCATTTCATCGGCATCGGAAGCGAACAGCGCGCCGTTGACGATCTCTTCGACACTTTGCTCATAACCATGGCAGAGGTACTGCATGGCTTTTGCCGCGCGAGCCGGGGTGTCTTGCAGGCCCTCGCGGTCGGGGTTTTCACCAAGGCCGATGAGGATCTCGCGGTAGCTCTGGGACAGGGATAACGTCATGGAACATCCTCGCGGGGGCCGCTTATTTGATGTGCCGTCCGCCATTGACGGTCAGGGTCGTGCCGGTGACATAAGGGTTGTCGAGCAAATAACGCAGGCTCTGGTAGATCACTTCGCAGCCGGGTTCGATACCGAGCGCGGACTTGGCCAGTGCCTTGGCGCGGTACGCCGCGTCGTCGTCGGGGTTGAACATTAGCAGGGCTGGCGCGATACCGTTGACCTTGATTGTCGGCGCGTATTTCGCGGCGAAGGACAGGGTGAGGCTGTCGAGCCCGGCTTTGCTGGCGCAGTAGCCAATGTGCTTGCTGCTGCCCTTGCGGGTCACGTCGTCGCTGATGTGCACGATGTCGGCGGGGCTTGAGCGTTGCAGCAAGTCGGCACAATGCAGATTGATCAGGTAGGGCGCCAGCATGTGGCCGTTGAACATGCGGGTGAAGGCTGCGGCGTCGGTGTCCGGGGTTTCGGCCAGCCATTCGGAGGCGTTATGGACAATCGCCCGCAGGCTGTCGGTGTGGTTTTTCAGTTCGCTGATGAACGCGAAGATTCCGGCTTCAGTGGAGAAGTCGGCAAACACCGCGGTCGCTCCCAGGTCGCGCAGAATTTGCACGCCGGGGCGTTCACTGCGGAAGCTGAAGATCACCGGCTGGCCATCCTCGAGCAAACGCTGCGCACAGTGCAGGCCGACACGTTGGCCGGCACCGGTGATGAGGATTGGGGCTACGAAAGAGGTCATGAACGGCTCGCGTCGCGGTAAGAGCAAAACTATACCAGCGACGAGAGGTGTCTTGCCCCTGAAAAGATCGCAGCCTGCGGCAGCTCCTACAGGGCGCGGTACGGTCACGCTTTTGTAGGAGCTGGCGAAGCCTGCGATCTTTTAGCTGTTCTGGGTGGAGGGCTCGGCGGGCAACGGCCGTGCCGGTGGGGTGTTCAGCCAGCTGGCCAGCAGGCGGGTCGACAGCGGAATGAAGAAGTAGACCATCAGAGGGGTCAGGCACAAGGTGCTGATGAACACCCGGCTCAGCAGGCCCATGTCGCTCAGCAATGGCCCGAGGACAAAGTTGAACAGCAGGGAAACCGGAAAGAATGCCAACCAGATCGCCACGGCCTGTTTCCAGCGTGGTGGTCGCTGGCCGGCCGTACCGAACCAGCCTTCGATGCCGCTGACACGATGTTCCGTTGGATGGGCAAACAAGTCGCTGCCGCGTGCCAGCCATGCGGTGCGCGATACAGAATGCTCCCAGGCGTGCAGCGTCTGCTCGTCGGCAAAGCGGAAAATAATCTGGAATTCGTCATCGTCGGGCGGCGGAGCGAGCACGCCAGAACCGAGATAACCGGGAAAATCGGTGGCCAGTTGTTCGCCTTCGTGCAACCAGGCGATCAGGTCTTGATAACGCCCATCGGCGACGCGGCGCGCAACCATCAGCGTGACGGGTGAGGTAGACATTGTGTATCTCCGTATGACAATCGCGTCGCTCCGGATAGGAGTTTCGCCAGGCGCAGCGCCGGGGTGGAGGGCTGCGTCTTGGAACAAGCAAGGATTATTCCTGATTCTGCCTGGAACGTCAGTGACATTCGTCGCCATCAACGTCTTGAATGGTATGGGGGCAGGAGAGGTAGAATGGGATCCAATTTGTACATGGACGTAGAATTGTAAAATGCCTGTCCTGACTGACGTTGTCCGTGTATTGCAGCCCGATATTCCCCTCGAGCAGGAAGAACTGTTTCCGATACGCGAAGTGGCGCGCCTGACGGGGGTCAACCCGGTCACGCTACGCGCATGGGAGCGCCGCTATGGACTGATACAGCCCACGCGCACCGAAAGTGGACACCGACTGTACTCGATGACCGATATCGATCGGGTCCGCAGCATCCTCGGCTGGATCGAACGCGGCGTTGCTGTCAGTAAAGTCGGCAAGATACTGGCCAGGATTGCCCCGCTTCAGGCCCTGTCGCACATCATCCCGAATGAACTCGTACACGCTGACTACACGCAATGGCAGCAACAGGTTCAGGTGGCGGTGAATGCCTTTGACGAGGTTCAACTGGAGCAGGTCTATGGACAGATCTTTTCCAGTTATCTCCTGACTGTCGTGTTTGAGGACATTCTGCTTCCACTCTGGAAGCAACTGCTGCAGCGCCATGAAGCGTTCGGTCAGGCCAGCGAGTGGTTTTTCCTGGATGGTTTCCTGCGCTCCCGAGTGTTGCAACGCCTGCTGCTGGTGCGTGTCATGCAGCCGCGACGGGTGATTGTCTGCGCCCTGAACGCTCAGTGTCGTGAACTCGAAGTGCTGGTAACGGCGCTGTTCCTGAGCAGTGTCGATTCGGCTATTCAAGTGTTGGCTATCGGTCAGCCATTCGATGAGTTGACCCTGGTCTGCGAAAGAGTCAAACCCCAGGCGCTGGTGCTGGTTTCCAATCACGCGCCTGCGCCCGAGTTGCCACGGCGATTGAAGCGCCTGGCCTTGAGCCTGGATTGTCAGTTGATGCTGGCGGGGGATGCGTCCAATCTGGTGCAGGAGAACCTGGCTGGCTCGTCGATTGGATGTCTGGGTAACGAAGGATTGGTCATGCGTCAGCGTCTGAAACAGTTCCTGACAGGCAACCTGGACACTTGAATCAGAGATGCATGGCCGGATGCGTCAGCCGATGCTGCTGAAGAATGTATTGGCGTAGACGCTCGGTTTCGTCCTTATCATCCTGATTCAACTGATAGGCATAGAAGCCGTTCTTGGTTTCTTTCTCGAAGGCGCCGCGCAACGCGATGCGCTCATAGCCGGACGGGCTGAACCACAAGGCGAAATGTTTGGGCGGTTTGGTCTTGTTGCGAACTTCCAGCAAGACCCCTTTGAACGACACTTCGTGCACCCACATAGTACCGGGCTGGCCATTGGCATTCTCCAGCGCTACCGGTTCTTCGAGTACCAGGCGCCATGGCCGGACCATCGGTCCGTCTTCATAAATGCTGGGGACGCCGAGGCGTAAATGCAGCGCATGAAACTCGTCTTCCACCAGGTGCAGCGGGAAGGTCATTTGCTGATTTTCGAAGTTGGCCTGGATGGTGACTTGCTCATGAGCGGCAAGGCGCGTGAGTAAGTCACGGATCTGTGAACCACCGTTGACGAGCAGGCTCGACGTCGCATCCCGCACATTGAGTTGCGGGTTGTGTTGCATGGTCTGGATAAAATCCAGCTCATCCTGAGTCAGGAGTGCGTCGCGTTGCATGATCTGCTCGACAGAAATAGTTACAAAGTCACTGGTGATTGTAGTTAATGACAATCAATTCTTCGTTTTGTTTTCGCCGTTCGTCGCTTTTAGTGCGGCAAGCTCGGCCTGGACCTCAGCCAATTGCGCCTCCAACTGCGCCACTCGCTGCTGCGCCTTGACCTGTACGGTGACATCTTTCTGCACACCGACGAAATAAGTCTGTCCGTCGTCGGGGTTCTTCACCGTCGAAAGGGACAGCTCGTTCCAGAACGGCGTGCCGTCCTTGCGATAATTCCTGAGGATTTCCCGGCAGGAACCGCCACTGCTCAAGGCCTCGCGAATCAACGGGAGAGCTTCCTGGTCGCGGTCCCCGGACTGAAGAAAACGGCAATCCTGGTAGAGGATTTCTTCGCTGGTGTAACCCGTCAGGCGTTCGAATGCCGGGTTGACGTAAATCAGGATGTTGTCCTGCTCGCCTTCCTTTTCGGCAATCACGATGCCGTCATTGGAAGCGTTGATCACCATTTGCAGCAGGTGGGCGTTAATCATCGGAGAGTCCTTTCCAATTTGATTGTGGGATGCATTCTAAAAGAACACTGAGAACTTTCTACTGGCCACCAGCGTTAATTGAGAGTCAATCGCAGCTTTTTTGCCACGGCTGTTAATATCCCCGTCTTTTTACTCAGCTTCAGGATCAGATTGATGAAAGTCGCCATCCTTTCCGGCTCGGTGTACGGCACGGCTGAAGAAGTCGCCCGCCACGCCGCAAATATTTTAAAAGCTGCGGGTTTCGAAGCCTGGCACAACCCGCGTGCAAGCCTCGCCGATGTTCAGGCCTTTGGTCCCGAAGCCTTCCTGGCGGTGACCTCGACCACCGGCATGGGCGAGTTGCCGGACAACCTGCAACCGTTGTATTTCGCCATTCGCGACCAGTTGCCTGCTGCCTGGCGTGGCTTGCCGGGCGCCGTGATTGGCCTGGGCGATGCGAGTTACGGCGACACGTTTTGTGGCGGCGGCGAGTTGATGCGCGAATTGTTCGGCGAACTGGGCCTACGCGAAGTCCTGCCCATGCTGCGCCTGGACGCCAGCGAAAGCGTGACGCCGGAAACCGACGCCGAGCCTTGGCTGAAGGAGTTGGTCAGCGTTCTGCGGGGCTGACCGGTCGCTCGCGCAGTAGGGCGAGCCAGGCTTGCGCGGCTTTTGACAAGTACGCGCCCTGACGCCAGATGAAGGCGATATCCCAACGCAGATAACCCGGTGCGTTCAAGGTCAGGCGCACCACACCTGGCCGCACCAGCCCGTGAGCCACCACGCGCGGCAAGAGCACCACACCTTGACCGGCAGCCACCAGCGCCGCAAGAAAGTCAGCCTGGCCGCTGCGACCACCTTCCTTCGGCGTAAACTCCCGCTGCAGGCAGGCTTGCAGCAAGCGGTCGTTGAGCACGAAGCTGCGCTGATACAGCAGGAATGGCATGTCGGCCAATTCCTCCAGCCCAATCACAGTCTTAGACGCCAGCGGATGATCGGCCGGCAGCAGGGCATCCAGCGGTTCATCGCAGAAAGGCTGGAAGGCGAACTGCGGGTCCTTCGTCAACAGGCTGCCACCCAGTTCCAGCTCTCCACTCAAAACGGCCTGCTCGATTACGGCAGTCTGCTGCGTAGCGACGGTTGGCGAATTTTGCTGGTGATCGGCGTCAGCACGTTGATGGTGATGCTGGTGACCGCCTTTACCGTGGAACTGGTGGTGCGGTGGAGGAGGTCTCGTGAAGCTTGAGCTGATGCCGATGTTCTGGCTGGCCTTCACGCTGCTGGCCTATCTGTTCAGTCGCTGGATCTATCGGCGCACCGGGCGCTATGTGTTGTCGCCACTGATTCTGGTTCCAGCCTTGCTGTTGGCGCTCGCTGTGCCGCTGCACACCGCGTATGCCGAATACTCGAGCAACACCCATTGGCTGATGCTGGTGCTGGGGCCGGTTACCGTCGCTTTTGCACTGCCGATCTGGCAGCAGCGGCAGATGCTGATGCGGCATTGGTCGGCGTTGTTGCTTGGGATGCTGGCGGGCAGCGCGGCGTCCATCGGCAGTTCGTTCGGGTTGGCCAAGGCGCTGGCACTGGACAGTTCGGTGACGATGTCGCTGGTGCCGCGCTCGATCACCACGCCTTTTGCCATGCCACTGGCCCAGGACCTGGGCGGCGTATCGGAACTAACGGCGGTGTTTGTGATGTTCACCGGGGTGTTCGGGGCGATGCTCGGCGGCATTCTGCTCAAGTGGTTGCCCCTGCGCAGTGCCTTGGCTCGAGGGGCGCTGTTTGGTGTCGGTGCTCACGGTGCCGGGGTCAGTCGAGCACATGAAGTGGGGGGTGAAGAGGGCTCGGTGGCGGGGTTAGTCATGGTTCTGACGGGGCTGCTGAATCTATTCGCCGCACCATTGTTGGCGGCAGTACTTTGACATGGATCCAGGTTCGTTGGCGTACTGACTCGCTAGGCCATCAAGCTGGCTGCCAATGCAACTACACGATCCCCGGGGGGGACTAGACTGTTGTAACGTCGGTAAACAATAGAAACCCCAAGAATAAAAATTAGAGGTTCCTTGCCGTGAACGTAGCCCCCGTCCAATCGCCACACAGTGTCAAAGACCAGGTCAGTGCCGCCGAGTGGCAGACCCGCGTCGACCTGGCCGCCTGCTATCGTCTGGTTGCCCTTCATGGCTGGGATGACCTGATTTTCACCCACATTTCGGCCAAGGTCCCCGGTACCGAAGACTTTCTGATCAACCCGTTCGGGCTGATGTTCCACGAGATTACCGCGTCGAGCCTGGTCAAGGTCGATCAGGCCGGCAACAAGCTGATGGACAGCCCTTACGAGATCAACCCGGCCGGTTACACCATCCACAGCGCGGTGCACGAGGTTCGTCACGATGTCGTCTGCGTGCTGCACACCCATACCGCGGCGGGTGTCGCGGTGTCGGCGCAGAAACAAGGTATTTTACCGATCAGCCAACAATCATTATTTGTCCTGTCCAGCCTGGCTTATCACGCCTACGAAGGTGTTGCGCTTAACCATGAAGAGAAGGCGCGACTGCAAGCCGACCTCGGCGAAAACAATTTCCTGATGCTGCACAACCATGGTCTGTTGACCTGCGGCGCGACCATCGCCGACACGTTTCTGATGATGTTTACCTTCCAGCGTGCCTGCGATATCCAAGTGCTGGCGCAGAACGGTGGCGCCGAATTGATCGCCATCGAACCGCAGATTCTGGCGGGCGCCAAGGCGATGATCGCCGGCGTCACCAAAAGCGCTCAAGGGATGGGCGGCGCGCTGGCCTGGCCGGCGCTGCTGCGCAAACTCGATAAACAAGACGCGGGTTATAAACTCTAATGGCACTCGCCGAGATCCCCCTGTGTGTCTGGCGCAAACGCGGCCAGACGTTCGTATTCCGTGGCCAGACCATCCGCTACTGGACGGCGGGGCAGGGTGAGCCACTGTTGCTCATTCATGGCTTCCCCACCGCCAGTTGGGACTGGCATTACCTTTGGCAGCCGCTGACCCAGCGCTATCGGGTGATTGCCTGCGACATGCTCGGCTTCGGTGATTCCGCCAAACCGGTGGACCACGAATACAGCCTGCTGGAGCAGGCCGATCTGCAACAGGCCTTGCTGGCACATGTGAAAGTCGAGCAGCCGGTGCACCTGTTGGCTCACGATTATGGCGACAGCGTGGCCCAGGAACTGTTGGCCCGGCATTACGAAGCGCGCATTCATATCGCCAGTTGTGTGTTCCTCAATGGCGGCCTGTTTCCCGAAACCCATCGCCCGGTGTTGATGCAAAAACTCCTGCTCAGCCCCTTGGGCTGGATGATCGGGCGAGCCTTTTCCCGTGACGGTCTGGTGAAGAGTTTCCAGCAGATCTTCGGTCCGCACAGCAGCCCCACCGAGAGCGAGATGGACGATTTCTGGAGCTTGATCGAGAGCAATCAAGGGCCACGGATCATGCATAAATTGATCGCCTACATCCCTGAGCGGCGTGCCCAGCGCGAGCGTTGGGTCAGCGCGATGCAGCGTGGTGAAGTGCCGTTGCGGGTGATCGATGGTGAGGTCGATCCGATCTCCGGCGCGCACATGGTCGAGCGTTATCGGGAACTGATCCCGAACCCGGACACAGTCTTGTTGCCCGGTATTGGCCACTACCCGCAAACCGAGGCGCCGGGGCAGGTGCTCAAGCACTATCTGGAGTTTCGCGATCAGATGATTTCACCGCCGCGCAAGGCCGCTTGTTCCTGATTATCCCCCTGCCTTATCGCGCACCATTCAGCCTCACCCCAGTTCATTGTGACCCGCATCGCCGTGCCTGACACTCGGACTTATTGTCCCCTGGCCTGCTGGAGTCCCCCCAATGAATGAGTCTGTGCGCTTCGAAGATAAAGTCGTGATCATCACGGGTGCTGGCGGCGGCCTGGGCCGGGCCCACGCGCTGCTGTTCGCCAAACAGGGCGCCAAAGTACTGGTCAACGATCTCGGCGGCTCGGCTCAGGGCGAAGGCGCAAACGCTTCGGCGGCCGACCGGGTGGTGGCCGAAATTCGTGAGGCCGGTGGCATCGCCGAGGCCAACCATGACTCCGTCACCGACGGCGACAAAATCGTTCAGAACGCGCTCGATACCTTCGGCCGTGTCGATGTAGTGGTCAACAACGCCGGGATCCTGCGGGACAAGACCTTCCACAAAATGGAAGACGGCGACTGGGACCTGGTTTACCGCGTCCACGTCGAAGGCGCCTACAAAGTTACCCGTGCCGCCTGGCCGCACCTGCGCGAGCAAAACTACGGCCGCGTCATCTTCACCGCTTCGACCTCGGGCATTTACGGCAACTTCGGCCAGTCCAACTACGGAATGGCCAAACTCGGCCTCTACGGCCTGACCCGCACCCTGGCCATCGAAGGCCGCAAGAACAACATCCTGGTCAACGCCATCGCCCCCACCGGCGGCACCCGCATGACCGAAGGCCTGATCCCGCCGCAAGTCTTTGAACAACTCAAACCTGAACTGGTCAGCCCGCTGGTGGTGTACCTCGCCAGCGAGAACTTCCAGGAAACCTCCGGGCTGTTTGAAGTCGGTGGTGGATGGATGGGCAAGGTGCGCTGGGAACGAAGCCTCGGCGCCGGTTTTGATCCGCGGGTCGGTTTCTCACCCGAAGATGTGGCGGCGCATTGGCAACAGATCTGCGATTTCGAAGGCGCGGTGCATCCGCAGGACAACCTTGAAGCGCTGAAGGAAATGATGGCGAATTTGCAGAAGTATTCGATTTAATGGAAACCAGCAAGGTCACCGCTCTTGACCTTGCTGGTTCTTAATAATCGGTCCCGACATCTGGTTTGCAGCGGTGATCAAGAAAAATACTTGTGAACCAATGCCGCCAGATTCGCGGCCGTTTGCGCATCCATGATCCCGTCGTACGTTTCCGGGCGAAAGTGCAGCTGAAAGGCCCGAACCAGGTGTGTGAAGCCTTGTTCGGTTGACGCACCGGAAACGTCGTACCCGTAAGTCTTGAACAGTTTGAGCAAATCGCTTCGGGCTGGAATGCCGGTCTCGCAATATTGCTGCTGATAGGTATTTCGGGTGGCATCGTCGAACCAGGCACCGACGCCTTTCAAGTAAAGGGCATGCCAGGGGAATTTCGGCCCTGGGTCACTCTTGCGGCCGACAGCAATATCCGAGTGCCCCAGAACAAGGGTCGGGCTGATATCCGGGTAACGTTCAAGGATGTTTAACGCCAACTCCTCAATGGCGGCAATTTGTTCTGGCTGATACGGCGGAAAGTTGAAAACCCCTTGGCTAAACGTTGCAAGGTTGACGATTTCAACGCCGATAGACGTGTCGTTCAGATTGCTTCGATTGCCCCAGGTACTGACGCCCGCATGCCACGCACGCTTGGTTTCGTCGACGAGATTGAAAACTTCCTGCCCGGTATAACCTGCTTTCAAGTAGCTCGGATCGGTGATGTCGGGAACCAGATAGTGGGCGCTGACATTCGGGCCGGTGAGTGCATTCACCGAACTGGAGAAGTTGCCGGCTGTGTAGTGAAAGATCAGAAAACGTACTCGGGTGTTGAAAATTTTGGTGGAGCGGTATTTGTTGTAGTCAATAGGCTTCATGAAAAGATTGCTCGCAATGAATTAGGTTAGAGTCAGCGTGCAAAAGAACGGCTGACTTGTTTTTAACCTTAATCGCGAGGGCGCTTCGCGTGATTACAGAACTATGTAGTCGCTTTCCGAGAGGTGTGTAGGTAAATAGAAAGTTAGAGTGGATTAAGTAATGGGCACCACGTTTACTTCATGCAACTCTTCGCCACCGTCACAAAACCACCGCCCATAAAAAAGGCCGCTGCAAACGCAGCGGCCAAAGTAAGACGATTGATCAAGGAGCAATAAATCAACGTCAGTGAACACAGGGCGATGAGTCGAACATCTTCAATTCATCTGAAGTCTGTCGCCAATGACATGGACGGGGCACTCGCCATTGCTTCGTGCTTTCCGGCCGTTTGCCGTGAAAGCCCGGCAAGAATAAGGCCTTGAGCCCAAAGGAAAAATAGCGATTCATGACATGAACTGTTGCAGCATGAGTAACAGTGCTGACAGACCCCTCCCACACGCCGTGCGTTGCGTTGATAACCCCCCATCCAGCCCATCCATAACCCGCGCAAAACCCCGTCCCATGCGGGCATTCATCCTTTGGAGGTACATCGCGAATACCTCCTTGGTGCGCTTATCGCTCCCAACGTGCGGCAGTAGGGTGGGGCCTTCTGTCACTCACCGGGGAAGACGCATGACAAAAACAACAATGCGCGCCATCTTCACGCCGCAAGCGCTCGCCGCTGCGGTTGCCTTGGGTTGCTGCGCCCAGGCGCAGGCTGTTTCATTCAACATTGGGGAAATCGAGGGGACCTTTGACTCTTCGCTGTCCGTCGGTGCGAGCTGGGGCATGCGCGATGCCGACAAATCCCTGGTGGGCGTCGTCAATGGCGGGACCGGCCAGTCTTCGACGGGGGATGACGGGCGGCTGAACTTCAAGAAGGGCGAAACCTTCTCCAAGATCTTCAAGGGTATTCATGACCTCGAACTGAAGTACGGCGACACCGGGGTGTTCGTGCGTGGCAAGTACTGGTACGACTTCGAACTCAAGGACGAGGATCGTGAGTTCAAACCGATCAGTGACAGCGGTCGTAAAGAAGGCGCCAAGTCCTCCGGGGCGCAGCTGCTCGATGCCTTCGTCTATCACAACTATTCCATCGCCGATCTGCCGGGCACTGTGCGCGCCGGCAAACAAGTGGTCAGTTGGGGTGAAAGTACCTTCATCGGCAACTCGATCAACAGCATCAACCCGATCGACGTTTCAGCGTTCCGCCGTCCTGGCGCCGAAATCAAGGAAGGCCTGATTCCGGTGAACATGCTGTTCGCCTCCCAAGGTCTGACCGATCAGCTCTCGGTGGAAGGTTTCTATCAACTGGAGTGGGACCAGACTGTCGTCGACAACTGCGGCACCTTCTTCGGCAACGACGTGGTGGCGGATGGTTGCAACAAGAACTACACCGTTGCCAGCCCGGCGATCGCACCGTTGCAACCGATCGCTGCAGCGTTTGGCCAAGGCTTCGAGGTCGGCAGGGAAGGCGTGATCGTCCCACGTGGCGGTGACCGCGATGCCCGCGACTCCGGGCAATGGGGCACGGCGCTGCGCTGGCTCGGCGACGACACCGAGTACGGTCTGTACTTCATGAACTATCACAGCCGTACCCCGACGGTCGGCACCACCACTGCCGGTCTGACAACGCTGGCACGGATCCCGGCCATCGTCGGTGCCGCCAACAGAATCGCGCCGGGCACCGGTTCGGCACTGGCCCAGAGCGTGATGCTCGGTCGCGGCCAGTACTACCTCGAATACCCGGAAGACATTCGTCTCTACGGCGCGAGTTTCTCCACCACCCTGCCCACCGGCACCGCGTGGACTGGCGAGATCAGCTATCGCCCCAACGCTCCGGTGCAAGTCAACACCAACGACCTGACCCTGGCCTTGCTCAACCCGATCGCAGGCGGCGCGGCATCGCCTATCGCGACCACGCCAGGTGCCGACAACAAAGGCTACCGCCGCAAGGAAGTGACGCAGGTCCAGAGCACCCTGACGCACTTCTTCGACCAAGTGCTGGGCGCCCAACGGCTGACCCTGGTTGGCGAAGCGGCGGTGGTGCACGTCGGTGGCCTGGAGTCGCGATCCGAATTGCGTTATGGCCGTGACTCGGTTTATGGCCAGTACGGTTTTGGCGGCAATACCGACGGCTTCGTCACCTCGACCTCCTGGGGCTACCGTGCCCGGGCGATCCTCGATTACGCCAACGTGATCGGCGGGATCAACCTCAAACCCAACCTGTCCTGGTCCCACGACGTCGCCGGCTATGGCCCCAACGGCCTGTTCAACGAAGGCGCCAAGGCGGTCAGCGTCGGGGTCGATGCCGACTACCGCAACACCTATACCGCGAGCCTCAGTTACACCGATTTCTTCGGCGGTGACTACAACACCCTGGAAGACCGCGACTTCCTGGCACTGAGCTTCGGCGTGAACTTCTGATCTGGCTGAGAAGGATGATTTTAATGCGCAAGATGATTCTGCAATGCGGCGCCCTGGCCTTGAGTCTGTTGGCTGCCAACGTGATGGCGGCGGTCTCGCCTGAAGAAGCCAACAAACTGGGCACCAGCCTCACGCCGCTCGGCGCCGAGAAGGCCGGTAACGCTGATGGCTCGATCCCGGCGTGGACCGGTGGCATCCCGAAAAACGCCGGTGCGGTGGACAGCAAAGGCTTCCTGGCTGACCCGTTCGCCAGCGAAAAACCGCTGTTCATCATTACCCCCGCCAACGTCGACAAGTACAAGGACAAACTCTCGGAAGGTCAGGTGGCGATGTTCAAGCGCTACCCGGAAACCTACAAGATCCCGGTCTACCCGACCCATCGCACCGTGGCCGTGCCACCGGAGCTTGTCGAGTCGGCCAAGCGCTCCGCGCTGAGCGTGAACAGCATCAACGAGGGTAACGGCCTGGCCAATTTCACCGGCAACCGCTACTACGCGTTCCCGATTCCGAAGACCGGCGTCGAGGTGCTGTGGAACCACATCACCCGCTATCACGGCGGAAACCTGCGACGCATCATCACTCAGGTGACCCCGCAAACAAACGGCAGCTACACGCCGATCCGCTTCGAGGAAGAGATCGCCGTACCGCAACTGATGAAGGACCTGGACCCGGAAAAAGCTGCCAACGTGCTGACCTTCTTCAAGCAATCGGTGACGGCACCTGCGCGTCTGGCGGGTAACGTGCTGCTGGTGCACGAAACCCTCGATCAGGTGAAAGAGCCGCGTCTGGCGTGGATCTACAACGCCGGCCAGCGCCGTGTGCGTCGCGCACCACAAGTGGCTTATGACGGGCCGGGTACTGCCGCTGACGGCCTGCGCACGTCCGACAACTTCGACATGTTCTCCGGCGCACCGGATCGCTACGACTGGAAACTGGTCGGCAAGAAGGAAATGTACATCCCTTACAACAGCTACAAACTCGACTCGCCGAGCCTCAAGTACGATGACATTGTGAAAGCCGGGCACATCAATCAGGACCTGACCCGTTATGAATTGCACCGGGTCTGGGAAGTGATCGGTACGGTCAAGCCGAGCGAGCGACACATCTACGCCAAACGCCACATGTATCTCGACGAAGACAGCTGGCAAGTGGCGCTGGCGGACCATTACGACGGTCGCGGTCAGCTGTGGCGAGTAGCCGAGGGTCACGCTCAGTACTACTACGATCACCAGACCCAGGCCTACACGCTCGAAGCGCTCTACGACATCATTGCCGGCCGATACATTGCCTTGGGAATGAAGAACGAAGAGAAGCACAGTTTCGAATTCGGCTTCGAAGCCAAGGCTGCCGACTACACGCCATCGGCCTTGCGCGCCGAGGGCGTTCGGTAAGGGTTTTGATACATCGACAGTACAAAAGGCGACCGAGTGGTCGCCTTTTTTATGGCTGCCAATCAGCGTGCTGAATACTTCTCAACAAGCGGGTTAGAGAGGGCTAGGGTTGCCGGACAATTATAAAAAGGCACGCCGTAATGACCGCCATGATCCCGTGTCTGGACCGTTCTGGATTCCTGCCCCGTCTGTCCACTCATCACCAGTCACGGGTTCGCTTGACCGAGCCGTTACTGGCCTCCACGGCCCGGGTGAAATTACTTTGCGCGCCGGCCGGCAGTGGAAAGACAGCGTTGCTCGCCGAATGCCTGCTGCAGGCACCGCCGCAGTGCCGCGTGTTCTGGTTGCCATTGTCTGGCACGGAGTTGAGCGCGGTGGATTTTCGTCATCGTCTGACAGAAACGCTGGGGTTGGCTTCGTCGGGCGAATCCGATTTGCTGGGGTATCTGTCACGATTGCAGACGCCGACCTGGCTGTTTCTCGATGACTATTGCCGCGTCCCGAACCCCGAATTAGACCTGCTGCTGGATCGCATGCTGGCGGTCAGCAGCCCGATGTTGACCTGGTGGCTGGGTGCTCGCCGCCGGCCGCCCTGCAACTGGCCACGGCTGTTGCTCGACGATGAGTTGTACGAGTGCGAAAGAACTTCGCTGGCTTTCACGCCAGGTGAAGTCGAGCAGATACTGCAGCCCTGGGTGCCGGAGCAGGCCAGCAAGGTGGCCAGTCGGATCATCCAGCGCACCGGTGGTTGGTGTGCCGGCGTGCGGATTGCATTGCTGCACAAGTGCGACTGGTCGCGTCAGGACAAACCCCTGGGACGGGCGGACACCTTGCTCGATTACCTGGAGCATGAGTTGTTCAGCTCGCTGACGCCTGAGTTGAGCGAGGCCTGGCGCGTGCTGGCCCACTTGCCCCGCTTCAATGCCCGGCTGTGCGATCACCTGTTCGGGGCCGGAGAGGGCGCTCAGTACTTGCGGACCTTGCAAGCGCTGGGCTGTTTTATCGAACCTTGGGGGGACTCCACCGATTGGCTGCAGATATTCACCCCGTTCACGCAGTTGTTGCGCGATGAGCAATGGCCGGCGGGACGTTCCTGGCATCGGCGTGCCTGCCAATGGTTCTGTACCGAACAGGACTGGAAATCGGCCTTCGAACAGGCATTGCTCGCCGAGGAATACGAAGTGGCGGTCAGCCTGTTGCAGCACTTCAGTTTCGAGCATTTGTTCGAGGAGCAAACGGTGGTGCTGTTGTTGCGTTTGCATGAGCAGCAAGGCGAAGAACTGACGCTGGGCAGTCCGCAATTGGTCGGATTGATTACAGCTGCGCTGTTATTCGCCGGACGTTTCGAACAGGCGACTGCCTGTATCGCTCATTTGGCGCATTTCACGCCTCAACCCTCGGCGGTGCTTCAGCGTCAACTGATTGCACGTTGGCAGGCCCTGCAGGGTTGGTTGCTGCATTTACAGGGACGAATGGAGGCTTCGCGCGCGCACTTTCTTGACGCGTTGAGCGCGCTCGATCCCGAATGTTGGACGGCACGCCTGATGTGTTTGTCCGGTTTGACGCAACAGGCATTGCTAAGGGGCGAACTCGACGTGGCGCAAGCCCACAACCGCGAGGCGCTGTGCCTGGCGCGGGCGCAAGGTTCGCTGGTGTTCGAGGGCCTGATGGAGCTCGATCATGCGCAATGGCTGGAGCAGCGTGGCGCCCCGGCTCGCGCCGAGAGTTTGTTGTTCAACATACATGGACTACTCTGCCAGCAGGCCGACCGGCCCGCGCCGTTGCTTGGGCGTATCGCTTTGCGACGTGGGCGACTGGCGTTAACCATGGGCCAGGATGAACACGCGCGCGAGTGCTTTCAGCGCGGTCTCGAGTTGTGTCTGCGCAGTCACGACAAGCGTGTGTTATATGGCTTTCTTGGTCTCGCGCAACTGGCGGCCAATCAGGGTGATTACACCCAGGCGTTTGTCCAATTGCGCGATGCTGAACGGCTGATGCAGCAGCGGCAAATTCCGGATACCGTCTATCGTGGCGTCCTGTTGCAAGTCAGCAGTCAGTTCTGGTTGCAGCAGGGGCGACCGCAACTGGCCCATGAGGCACTGACGCGGGTACTGCGTCATTATTGTGGGCCGCAGGCTCGCCAAGCTCCCCCGGCAACACTGGAGCTTATTCCGCGGATTGAGTATCTGTTGATTCTGGCCGAGGTTTATCTGCAACAGCTCAACAACGCCGCAGCGTTGCTTCAAACTCTGATCGACAATGCGCACGCCAACGGTATGTACGCCCTCGAAGCGGAATTGCATCTGGCGCGGGCCGAAGTGATCTGGCTTCAGGGTGAATCGCATCTGGCCAATGCAGCTTTGCAAGAAGGGGAGCAAATGATCAGCCGTTGCCAAGGGCGGCAAGCGTGGCGCGAGTTGCAATTGCGACAACCCCAGTGGTTGCGTACATCTGCAGCGGAGGTGTCGATCACCGAACTGTGTGTTGAGGCTCACAGTTCCAGTCCCCTCAGTAAACGGGAACTTGAAGTTTTGCAGTTGATCGCACAGGGCAACTCCAATCAACAGATTGCCGATGTATTGTTCATCTCGTTACACACAGTAAAAACTCACGCCCGTAGAATTAATGGAAAGTTGGGGGTTGAACGCAGAACGCAAGCTGTGGCCAAGGCTAAGTTATTAGGTATGTGCTCGTAAAGTTGCCTGTATTTGATGTTGTTTATATGTACTTGCTCGTGTGTGTTTTTATTTCCGGTAATAAGTTGTTCGTGTTTATAATATCTTGTGTTTTTTGGTCCGTGTTGCTTTGCATTGTTCTGGAGTAAGTTTGCGCTAAGTGCTTTGACGCCAAGTCAGGCATAAACGTGTTAACAAAGGACGATGAATATGAACAGTTTATTTGATGCAAAGACGTTGATTGCCAATGCAAGACCCTCGTGGCTGGACGGAGTAACTCAGAATGATCGCGAACTCTATTTAGCGCATGAAGGATGGCTGGTTGCGAGAGAGAGTGAGTTGAAAAAACAGTTGGGACACTTCAGTTCGCTCAAAGACTATGCCCGTAGTACTGCCAATCAGCTCATTAAACTGGAGTTTGACCAGGACCTGGATGCCGATGAAATTGTGTGTAATGCCCGTTATACATTCCAGGTGGGAGGGCGGAAGATCGAGCAGGAAGATACTCGCACCCTGACCGAGCAGTTTATCTACGGCCTTTACGAGGAGGGGCAAAGGGCCAAACTCGTATTCAAGGGTGACGGACTTCCCGCCGAGCTGAATCAGGAATGGTTTGAAGAGATGATGACCAACGATGCCCGGGCTGCCTACGGTGCCCAGTTTCGTTCTCTGTATCAGCGTCAAGAAGTCATGCAAGCCTTGAAGAACGTCATGAGCCAGCGTCTGTTGCTGAGTGCGTTGGCTGCTCGCCATCAGGGGCACATCAACGACAAGAACTTCGCGCAGATTGTCTCTGCCTTGTACGGCGACCAGGCATTCACCATTGATGGCGTGCGTCTCATCGACAACACGCGTGCGCTTCAGCAGTTGATTCTGGTCGCAAGACTCGATGGTCGGGGCGATTTCTTGCTATATGCGCCAGGCTCACCAGGTGGACAGGACTGGTACGAAAGCAAGGATCTGCCAGGACTAGGTATGCGGGTTGGCGGATGGACAAAAGACGGCAAAGGTCGGGACTACCTGACCTGGCAGTCCCACGCTGTGGATCGAGAAGCCATTGCTACCTATCTGAAACAGGTCGAACGTCTGCCGAGGACCTGGAAGGGAGTGAGCCTGGTTGCATCACCTTTCAAAGGTACTGAAGTACTGACCGCCATCATTGAAAACATTCGCGCCTGGCGCGTGGCCGAGGAAGAGTCCCGGACACCTTACGGTTATCGCACGGCTTCCGACGATCAACGCCAGAACTTTGCCCGCACTCGGTGCGAACTCAAGGCCTTGCAGGTCATTGCCACACGTGAGGGCGGTTTCATTCCCTACGGCAAGTTCTGCTTCGATCTGATTAAACAGCGTATCGAGCAAGTGCTGGCTGAAAGGGGGGAGCGGGCAACGGTCAATCCTGATCGCATCTTTGTATCCGTCAGTTCGCAAGTGGTTATGACGCTGACCGAACTGATCAGCACCGAAACGCATTTTTACGCCGATGAAAAACAAACGCCTTGGAGCTATCCGCGATTTACCCTGGAACATGATCATCCGCCGATCAGCAAACTTGATATCCGGGATATTGCCGGCTGGTCGCGTACGCTGCGCCCGGGCGAAAAGTACATCGAAATGCTGCGTTCGAAGCATTTGAATAGAAGCCATCCCGAGGGTGCGCTTAAACGAATGGTTCACCTGGAAGTCCAGCGCCGCCAAATGAAAGTGGGGGTGATGCAGGAGCGTTTTAACGGTCGTTTGACTGCCGAGCAGTATCGGCAACTGATGAATGTGATTGAAGCCCTGGAAAAAATTGACACACGACCGAATCTCATGGCTGAGTATCCGAGAGATCTTCGCTTCAGCGCAATGTTCAAGTTGCATTTGCGAGACAAACTGGTGGTCGGCGTTTTCGTTTTCCGATTGGTCATTGGTGATCGGATTGAGGAGTTCCTGTATACGCCTGACGCACCTGACGGCCGACTGATTCGTCCGCATTCGGAATTTGTATCCGCCGTCAAGAAACTCAAATTTGGCAACTATTTCTATGACCGGGTTCGTTATAAGGATCAGCGGGTGGTGGGTACGTACATCACCGATCTGGAAGAGATTGACAACTTCAATGAGGCCCCGGTTCTGCCACGCAACAGTCGCGTCAGAGACTTGGGCAGCAGTTATGACGATCTGATTAATCGCACGATTTCCGATGTCGATGAAAAGACCGAAAGCCTTGACGAAGTCATCTTCAAGCTGGTGTTCGGCGCGGTGCAGGCTGCGGCCGCCGTTGTCAGCGTGGTGATTCCGCCGGTGGGTATTGCAATGAGTGTGGTGTTGTTCAGCAAAAGTGTGCTGGATGGTGCCGAAGCCTATAACGACGGAGATCGCGCCACTGCGGCAACGCATTTTCTGGATGCACTGATCGAACTCGCGTCGCTGGGTAAAGCCGGTTACAGCAAGACCCAGCCAACCAAGTTGCAGCAGGACTTTATCGGATTGTTGGGCGATGTGTATTCGATTCAGAAGTTTTACAGCCAGGCGACCGGGCAACAGAAATTGCCTTTACAGGCGCTCGAGGCCATTCAAGCTATTCTCGATGATCCACAAGCCCTCGACAGCAAAACGCGTCTGCTGTAACGGCTGAGACAAACGGGATAAGTACCTTGTATTCATCGATCAGGAAATTGGCGTAATACGTTGAATTCCATTGTGCTGCACAAATCTCATGTCGATGAATCCTGGATCGGCTGATACCCCATCCGCCAGCTCACGGCCCGGGTCGCCGCCAGCAAGCGCTGTGCTGCCGGGCCGTTTTCGTCGGCGTGAAACAACGACGCCGGGCCGACAATGGTCAGCACTGCGGCGATCTGTCCGACCGCATTGAATACCGGCGCCGACAAAGCATCGACCCCCGGCATCAGCAAACCATGCACATGATGCAGACCGCGTTCGCGGATCTGTTCGCACAACGCCTTATAGGCCTGATCATCCGCCAGCGCATGGGTCGACACGCTCTGCAGTTCCTGCTCACGCAAGTCCAGGGTTTCACGCTTCGGCAGATAGGCGCCGAACACCAGCCCTGTGGACGAACTGAGTAACGGCAACACCGAACCCAACTGCGTCACCACCGTCACCGCGCGCACCGCCGGTTCGATGTGCACCACCGTCGCGCCCTGATTGCCCCACACCGCTAAAAAGCAGGTTTCATTCAGATCGTCACGCAACTCGGCCAAGGGCAGGGCGCCGACTTTCAGTACGTCCATACTGTTCAGTGCGGCGAGTCCGACACGCAAGGCTTCGCGGCCCAGACCGTAATGGTTGGTGGCAGCATTCTGTTCAGCAAAACCGCTGGCAATCAACGCCTGCAAATAGCGGTGAACCTTGCTCGCCGGCATCTGCACGTGTTCGGCCAGGCGCGACAGTGAAGTCGATGGCGATAACTCGGCCAAGGCCTTGAGGATGTCGGTGCCGACCTCGGCCGAGCGGACTTTCTGTTTATCGTTGCTGCGCGGCGTTTCCATGGAGGCGGTCTGATCCCGGGACGAATGGGCGTCTTTATAGCTTGACGGTCAATACCAATCAAATTACGTTAAGCGTAATCGAATTACGATAAAAATAACCCAGGCGTGCCGAGACCTCTTCAATGGAGCGACGGGCCATGCCTACTCCCTGTTCAGGAGGCTCCATGAACCTCGATTCAACGGCGCCAGCGCTGGTTTATCAGTCCGGCTTCGGCAACGAATTCAGCAGCGAAGCGTTGCCCGGCGCACTGCCCGTCGGCCAGAACTCCCCGCAAAAAGCCCCTTACGGTCTCTACACCGAACTGTTCTCCGGCACGGCGTTCACCATGGCCCGCAGTGAAGCGCGGCGCACCTGGATGTATCGCATTCAGCCGTCGGCCAATCACCCGGCGTTCGTCAAACTGGATCGGCAACTGGCCGGCGGCCCGTTGGGTGAAGTGACCCCCAATCGCCTGCGCTGGAATCCGCTGGACATCCCGACCGAGCCAACCGATTTCATCGACGGGCTGGTGAGCATGGCCGCCAACTCGGGCGCGGAAAAACCGGCCGGGATCAGCATCTACAGTTACCGCGCCAACCGCTCGATGGAGCGCGTGTTTTTCAACGCCGATGGCGAACTGCTGCTGGTACCGGAGCTGGGACGTCTGCGCATTGCGACCGAGTTGGGCGTGCTGGAACTGGAGCCACTGGAAATCGCCGTGCTGCCACGCGGTCTGAAATTTCGTGTCGAACTGCTCGACCCGCAAGCCCGCGGCTACATCGCCGAAAACCACGGTGCGCCGCTGCGTCTGCCGGACCTCGGGCCGATTGGCAGCAATGGTCTGGCCAATGCCCGGGACTTCCTGACCCCGGTCGCGCATTACGAAAACCTCAAACAACCGACCACGCTGGTGCAGAAGTTCCTCGGCCAGTTGTGGGGCTGCGAGCTCGATCATTCGCCGCTGAACGTGGTCGCCTGGCACGGCAATAACGTGCCGTACAAATATGACCTGCGCCGTTTCAACACCATCGGCACGGTCAGTTTCGACCACCCGGATCCGTCGATCTTTACCGTCCTGACGTCGCCGACCAGCGTCCACGGTCTGGCCAATCTGGACTTCGTGATCTTCCCGCCACGCTGGATGGTCGCCGAGAAAACCTTCCGTCCGCCGTGGTTCCACCGCAACCTGATGAACGAATTCATGGGCCTGATCAAGGGCGAGTACGACGCCAAGGCCGAAGGCTTTGTGCCCGGCGGTGCGTCCTTGCACAGTTGCATGAGCGCCCACGGGCCGGATGGCGAAACCTGCACCAAGGCGATCAACGCCGAACTCGCGCCAGCGAAAATCGACAACACCATGGCCTTCATGTTCGAGACCAGCCAGGTGCTGCGCCCGAGCCGTTTCGCGCTGGATTGCCCGCAACTGCAAAACAACTACGATGCCTGCTGGGCCACGCTGCCCGCCACTTTCGACCCGACCCGGAGATAACCCATGACTCAGACAACCATCACTCGTAGCTGGGTTGCCTCCGCCAACGGCCATGCTGATTTCCCTCTGCAGAACCTGCCGCTGGGCGTGTTCAGCGTGAAGGGTTCGGCACCACGCAGTGGCGTGGCCATTGGCGAACATATCTTTGATCTGGAAGCTGCACTGGACGCCGGGCTGTTCGATGGCGTCGCAAAAACTGCAGTTGAAGCCACCCGTGGCGGCCAGTTGAATGCGTTCTTTGAACTGGGTCGTGAAGCTCGCATTGCCCTGCGCGAACGCCTGCTGGAACTGTTCAAAGAAGGCAGTACCCTGCACGGCAAGATCGAAGCCCAAGGTGCAAAATTGCTGCCACTGGCGGCGAATTGCGAGATGCACCTGCCAGCGAAAATCAACGACTACACCGACTTCTACGTCGGCATTGAGCACGCGCAAAATGTCGGCAAACTGTTCCGTCCCGACAACCCGTTGCTGCCGAACTACAAGTACGTGCCGATCGGCTACCACGGCCGCGCCTCGACCATTCGCCCGTCCGGCACCGACGTTCGCCGTCCGAAAGGCCAGACCTTGCCGGCCGGTCAGACCGAACCGACTTTTGGCCCGTGCGCACGTCTGGACTACGAACTGGAGCTGGGCATCTGGATCGGCCAAGGCAATGAAATGGGCGACTCGATCGCCATCGGTGACGCCGCCGATCACATCGCCGGTTTCTGCCTGCTCAACGACTGGTCGGCGCGGGACATCCAGGCCTGGGAATACCAGCCGCTGGGGCCATTCCTGTCGAAAAGCTTTATCACCAGCATCTCGCCGTGGGTGGTGACTGCCGAAGCGCTGGAGCCGTTCCGTCGTGCTCAACCGGCACGTCCGGAAGGCGATCCGCAGCCGCTGCCGTACCTGTTCGACAAGCGTGATCAAGCGGCGGGCGCCTTCGACATCGAACTGGAAGTGCTGCTGCTCACCGAAGGCCTGCGCGAGCAAAAACTGCCGGCCCATCGCCTGACCCTCAGCAACACCCAGCACATGTACTGGACCGTGGCACAAATGGTCGCGCACCACAGCGTCAACGGCTGCCAGTTGCAGGCCGGCGACCTGTTCGGTTCGGGCACGTTGTCGGGGCCTGAGAACGGTCAGTTCGGCAGCCTGCTGGAAATCACCGAGGGCGGTAAAAAGCCGATCGAACTGGCATCGGGTGAGGTACGTAAATTCCTTGAGGACGGCGACGAAATCATCCTGCGTGCCCGTTGCAACCGCGAGGGTTTTGCCTCCATCGGTTTCGGCGAATGCCGCGGCAAAGTGCTGCCGGCGCGCTAAGAGGATCGGGTCATGGAACTCTATACCTACTACCGTTCGACATCGTCCTATCGGGTGCGCATTGCGTTGACGCTCAAGGGGCTGGATTACCAGGCGCTGCCGATCAACCTGATCGCGCCGCCAGGTGGCGAACATCGACAGCCGCCGTATCTGAGCATTAATCCGCAAGGCCGAGTGCCGGCCTTGCGCACTGACGAAGGCGAACTGCTGATCCAGTCGCCGGCGATCATTGAATACCTGGAGGAACGTTATCCACAGGTGCCGCTGCTCTCCAAAGACCTCTCCGCTCGCGCCCATGAGCGTGGTGTGGCAGCGGTGATCGGCTGCGACGTGCATCCGCTGCACAACGTCAGCGTGCTCAACAAGCTGCGGCAGTTAGGGCACGATGAACCGCAAGTGGTGGAGTGGATCGGGCACTGGATCAGCCAAGGATTGGCGACCGTGGAGCAGTTGATCGGCGATGAGGGTTATTGCTTTGGTCCGACGCCTGGGCTGGCGGATGTTTACCTGATTGCGCAGCTGTACGCGGCCGAGCGCTTCAGCATTTCACTTGAGGCGTATCCGCGGATTCGTCGAGTGGCGGCGTTGGCGGCGACGCATCCGGCGTTCATCAAGGCGCATCCGGCGAACCAGCCAGACACTCCTTAAGTCAGAAACAAGATCAAAAGATCGCAGCCTTCGGCAGCTCCTACATTGGGATGGTGTACACCCTGTAGGAGCTGCCGAAGGCTGCGATCTTTTGCTTTTAATGGACGATGGAGTTAGGCGGCAGGTGCCCTAATCGTTCAGTCAGGCGAATCCGCTGAATCGGGTCGTCACTAAGCAGCAGGGCATGCTCCAGGTCAAAGCGCTCGGCGTTCGGGCAATCCAGCCGTTGATAGAGGCTGGCCCGGGCCAGGTAGTCGGAGGCGCTGGCGTTGCCCAGTTCCAGCACACGTTCTGCGTCAATCAGGGCGCCGATGTAGTCATCGTTAGAAAGGTGTAACTGACGCAGGTTGCGCGACAGCCGCTGCAGCATTTGCACTGGCTCGGCGGTGAGCAAATGCTCGGCGCTGAGCTGCATGTTCGGGCCGTACTGGCGTTGCAGCAGTTCCCGGCAATCGTTGGGGTACAACCGACGTCCGCCGCATGGGTCGAGCAGGTGATCGGCGCCCGGTACCCGTAGCAGGAAATGCCCGGGGAAGTTGACCCCGACCATGGGGATTTCCAGGCCTTTGGCCAGTTCCAGGGCAACCAATCCCAGGCTCAGCGGCTGCCCGCGCCTGCGTTCCAGCACTTTATTGACCAGCGCGACTTGCGGACGCAATGGCGTGGAGTCGTCCTGAGCGAATCCCAGGTCATTCATACGCCGTAACAACGGCTGGGCCAACTCGCTCACCGGCAACATCGGCAAGCCATAACTGACCCGTTGTTGCAGGTCCTTGAAATCGTTCAGCACCGCTTCGGGATTTACCTCACTGTCGTGTTCGGCGGCAATCCATAGCGCCGCCTCGAACAGCGCGGGCGGTGAACGTTGCAGACAGTCGAAGAAACATTGGCGGGGGGTCATCAAAATCTCCGGGTAATGCCTCGTTTTAGCCCCGTCTCCGTCATTCGTCCAGTGCCGAACATAGGCGGTTGCAGGTTATGTCCGAAAGTCTGCATGGCGGCGTCGCTTATTCCGGTGCGCTTCTGCAATTTTCGGGCGCAAGCCTATACTGGCGACTACAAGAAGTGATTCGGGAGCCCTACGATGTTCGCTCTCATGCAAAGCACTCGCCTTGAATCCCTGCATCTGAGCGTCGACTCGGTCACCGGGTTGAAGGCGGTCATTGCCATTCATAACAGCCGTCTGGGTCCTGCCCTCGGCGGGTGTCGTTACCTTGCCTATCCGAGCGACGAGTCCGCCGTCGAGGATGCGGTGCGCCTCGCCCAAGGCATGAGTTACAAGGCGGCGCTGGCCGGCCTGGCTCAGGGCGGCGGCGTGGCGGTGATTGTTCGCCCGGTCCATGTGGAAAACCGCGCCGCGCTATTCGAAGCCTTCGGGCGTTGCATCAATCAGCTCGACGGCCGCTACATCACCGCCATCGACAGTGGCACCTCGGTGGCGGACATGGATTGCATCGCCCAACAAACCCAACACGTCACCAGCACCACCTCGGCGGGCGACCCTGCACCGCACGCGGCGATGGGCGTGTTCACCGGTATTCGTGCCACCGCCATGGCCCGGCTGGGCAGCGATAACCTCGAAGGCCTGCGAGTGGCGATACAAGGGCTCGGCAACGTTGGCTATGCCCTCGCCGAACAACTGCACGCCGCCGGTGCCGAGCTGCTGGTCAGTGACATCGATCACGGTAAAGTCCAACTGGCGATGGAGCAACTCGGCGCTCACCCGATCGCCAACGACGCGCTGCTCAGCACCCCTTGCGACATTCTCGCGCCCTGCGGCCTCGGTGGCGTGCTCAACAGCCACAGCGTGACGCAATTGCGCTGCGCGGCGGTGGCCGGCTCGGCGAACAACCAACTGACCCATCTGGAAGTCGCCGATCAACTTGAGCGGCGGGGCATTCTGTATGCGCCGGACTATGTGATCAATTCCGGCGGGCTGATCTACGTTTCGCTCAAACACCGCGGCGAAGATCTCACGACCATCACCGCACACCTGTCGAAAATCAGCTCCCGGCTGACCGAAGTCTTCGCCCATGCCCAAGCGGAAAAACGCTCGCCGGCCCGAGTGGCTGACGAGTTGGCGGAGAAAGTGCTGTATCGATGAGGTTGAACCGATGAAGGAGTGAGGGCCTATCCGGCAGACTTGCTCCCAAGGCTGGCGCCACAAGCGTCAAGCTTGACTGACGCACGCTGACGCGGCGTGCCAGGAGCCCCTGTGATGCCTCACAAGGTTGAGCTGCCTTACACCCGATTTTTATCCCCTGACGGCCAATTGCTCGGCGAACTTCCTGCCTGGGCCGACGATTTCAATTTGCTGACGCGCCTTTATCGGCAGATGGTCCTGACCCGCCTTTTCGATCAGAAAGCCGTCGCCCTGCAACGCACTGGGCGCATCGGCACTTATGCGCCGACGTTGGGCCAGGAAGCCATTGGCGTCGCCGTCGGCAGCGTGATGCACGCCGAAGACGTGCTGATTCCGTATTACCGTGACACCGCCGTGCAGTTGATGCGCGGGGTGCGCATGGAAGAAATCCTCCTGTACTGGGGCGGTGACGAGCGCGGCAGCGACTTTGCCGAACCGGCGGCGGCCCAGGACTTTCCGATCTGTGTGCCGATTGCCACCCAGGCCTTGCATGCCTGCGGCGTTGCCAGTGCATTCAAAATCCGCGGCGAACATCGGGTCGCCGTCACCACCTGCGGCGACGGCGCCACCAGCAAGGGTGATTTCCTCGAAGCCCTCAACGTCGCCGGTGCCTGGCAGTTGCCAGTGGTGTTCGTGGTCAATAACAACCAATGGGCGATCTCGGTGCCACGACGGATTCAGTGCGGCGCCCCGACCCTGGCACAGAAAGCGATCGGTGCCGGGTTCCACGGTGAGCAGGTCGACGGCAATGACATGCTCGCGGTTTACGACCGAGTACACGTGGCCCTCGAAAGGGCGCGTCACGGTAAAGGCCCAGTGTTGCTGGAATGCCTGAGCTATCGCCTCGGCGACCACACCACCGCTGACGATGCCACGCGCTACCGGCCGGCGGACGAGGTCAAGCAGGCCTGGCTCGAAGAACCGATCAAACGCCTGCAACGTTTCATGGTCGACCAGGGCGTGTGGGACGAAGGCCGCGAGCAGGCGCTGATCAGCGAATGCCAAGGCTTGGTGCAGCGTGCTGTGGATAACTTCGAAGCGGCGGGGACTCAGGCGCCCGAATCGGTCATGGATCACGTCTACGCCCAATGGCCGGAGTCTCTCGCCAGCCAGCGTGAAGAGTTGCTCGAAAGGGCGGCGCGTCGCGCGGGAGATTCGAGCCATGAGTAACGGCAAAGTCACGTTGCTGGAAGCGGTGAACCTGGCGCTGCATCGGGCCATGAGCGAAGACGAAAACGTCATCGTCCTCGGTGAAGACGTCGGGGTGAACGGCGGCGTGTTTCGCGCGACTCAAGGGCTGCGCGACAGCTTCGGCTTCAAGCGGGTTATTGACTCGCCGCTGGCCGAAACCATGCTCGGCGGACTGGTGGTCGGCATGGCCGCGCAGGGCCTGAAACCGGTGGTGGAAATCCAGTTCATGGGCTTCATCTACGCGGCCATGGAGCACCTGGTGTCCCACGCCAGTCGCATGCGTAATCGCACTCGAGGGCGGATCACTTGCCCGATGGTCATGCGCACACCGATGGGCGCGGGGATTCGGGCGCCAGAACATCACAGCGAAAGCACTGAAGCACTGTTCGCACACATTCCGGGTTTGCGGGTGGTGATTCCGTCATCGCCGGCCCGGGCCTATGGCTTGTTGCTGGCGGCCATCGATGACCCGGACCCGGTGGTGTTTCTCGAACCGACCCGGCTCTATCGCATGAACCCGCAACCTCTGCTGGACGATGGCAAGCGCCTGCCGCTGGACAGCTGTTTCACCCTGCGCGAAGGCAGCGACATCACGTTGATCAGCTGGGGCGCCAGTGTGCTGGAAACCCTGCAAGCCGCCACCGCATTGGCCGAGCGGGGCGTCTCGGCGGAAGTAATCGATGTCGCAAGTATCAAGCCGCTGGACCTCGACACCCTGGAAGCTTCGGTGCGCAAGACCGGTCGCTGTGTGATCGTCCACGAGGCGCCGCGCTCCTGTGGCGTCGGTGCAGAAATCGCCGCCAGTCTTTACGAGCGGGTGTTGCTGGAATTGCAGGCACCGATCCAGCGAGTCACTGCGCCGGACATTCCGCCACCGCTGTATCGACTGGAGTCGCTTTACATGCCTAACGTCGAGGACATTCTTCAGGCTTGCGACAACGTACTGCACATTTCCTGAACCCAAGGAGGCTGCGATGAAATATTTCAAACTGCCGGATCTGGGCGAGGGTTTGCAGGAGGCGGAAATCGTCCGCTGGCACGTCAACGTTGGCGATACCGTCAAGGCCGATCAACTGCTGGTGTCGGTGGAAACCGCCAAGGCGCTAGTGGATATCCCTGCACCCTATGACGGCGTGGTGGCGAAACTTCATGGCGGCGAGGGCGACATCATTCACGTCGGTGAACCCTTGCTCGGTTACGAAGGCGAAGCCGATGCGGGCACCGTAGTGGGGCGACTCGAAGGTGGCGGCAGCAGTCAGGAGGACTCGTTTTTCATCGGGGCTGCCCCCTCGACCCGAGAGCACCTGGCGACTCGCGCCACGCCGGCCGTGCGGCAACTGGCTCGGCAACTCGGCGTGGAGTTGAGTGGGTTGACGGGCTCTGGCCACGAGGGGCTGATCACCCGTACGGATGTAGAAAACGCGGCTCAAACTGAACTGGATCGCTTCGGCGGTGAACGGTTGCGCGGTGTGCGGCGCAGCATGGCGCTGAACATGGCCCGGTCCCACGCCGAAGTCGTGCCGGTGACGATTTTCGGTGACGCCGACCTGCATCGCTGGGGTCAGGCCCGCGAACCGCTGATTCGCCTGGCCAAGGCGATGGCGGCCGCGTGCGCCGTGGAGCCGGTGCTCAACAGTGCCTTCGATGGCAAAAGCCTGTCGCTCAAACAACACGAACGGCTCGATCTGGGCATCGCCGTCGACACCCCGGACGGCTTGTTCGTGCCAGTGCTGCGCGATGTCGGTCACCGCACCCCGGCTGACTTGAAGGAAGGCGTCATGCGATTAAGGGCCGATGTTCAGGCGCGATCGATTCCGCCCAAGGAAATGATGGGGGCGACCCTTACGTTGTCGAATTTCGGCACCTTGTTCGGCCGCTACGCCAACCCGGTGGTGGTGCCGCCGCAAGTGGCGATCCTCGCCGCTGGAGCGATCCGTGACGAACCGGTGGCGGTCGATGGCGCGGTGGTGGTGCATCCGGTCCTGCCGCTGTCCCTGACCTTCGATCACCGCGTGGTGACGGGCGGCGAGGCGGCACGCTTCTTCAAGGCCCTGGTCGAGGCGCTGGAACAACCCGAAGCTTAGGTTTTTCGCAGGCATGAAAAAGGCCCTGAGTCATTTGACTCAGGGCCTATTCAATTCGGGCGTTGCTTACTTGGCAGCCTTGGGGGCTTTAGCTGGCTTGGTCGGCTCAGCGACTTCAACAGGTGCAGGCGCCTCAACGGGGGCAGCCTTTTCAACGACTTCAGCAGGCGCATTGAGCAATTCGGACAACGCGTCCGGCTGGCTCTTGAACGCCTTGGCGAACACATCGCGGTTCTTCGCCATGTAGATCCCGGCTTCTTCCACTTGCTGCTCGGTCAGGGACGGAACGGCTTTTTGCAACACTTCAGCCAGCAACTCGGCCAGTTCGAGCATTTTGTCATGACGGTCAGCTTCGGCTTTATCCATGAACAAGCGCTCCAGATCTCGGCTGCTGCGGTATACCACTTCGACGGCCATTCACCACCTCACATGCCTTCACATTAAGTTGTCTTATTCGACTACTGTATTTATATACAGCGAAAAGGATAAGCGAATCCCTGCGCTTTGGGTAGTGGCTTTTTAATGTAGACCGAAATCAGGTGGTCTGCGCAAAACCTGTGGGAGCCGAGCTTGCTCGCGATGAGGCCCTCGAATCCAGCACAAAAGTGTCCAGTAGCAGCCCATCGCCATCTCACCAAACAGCCTCTGGCCTTTTTTCTGCATGCAGAACAACCGTCACGTCAAACCCGCATCATCCGCTCGAACCGAGCTAAGGAAGAATCATCGTGAAAATCAACTGGGCCGAGAACCTGCGGCAGAACGTGCACCAACTGGCCGAGTCTCTGGGCAACCTGTTCGTCGAGACCTTCCACTACCTGGCGCTGTTCGCCATCGGTGCAGTCACCGCGTGGGCGGCGGTGATGGAATTTCTGGGGATGATCGAAGAAGGGCACATCAAGATCGATGACATCTTGCTGCTGTTCATCTACCTGGAACTGGGGGCGATGGTCGGGATTTACTTCAAGACCAACCACATGCCGGTGCGTTTCCTGATCTACGTGGCGATCACTGCGCTGACGCGGCTGCTGATCTCCAACGTCTCGCACCACAATCCGCCAGATATCGGCATCATCTACCTGTGCGGCGGGATTCTGCTGCTGGCGTTTGCGATTCTGGTGGTGCGTTACGCTTCGTCGCAATTCCCTTCGGTGAAGATCGAACACCCGCAGCGCAAGATCGGTGCGGGTTCCGGTGAGCATCCCGAAGTCGAGAAGGGCGAGATTTAAAGCCGCATGGCTGGTCGGCTGTGGCCCTTGACGCGTGGCGGCGGCAGGTTGTGATTGTCGCCGTCGGTCATGGCTTCAAGGATGGCCACGGCGCTGTGGCCCTGTTCGATAGCAATGCCGAATTGAATGCTTTGCACCAGGCGTTTGAGGCGCTGGGGGTCATTGCGTTGTTCGGCGCTGATCATCCGTTTGGCGACCACGTGACCGCTGTTGGACAGGGTCAGCATGATGCTGCCATCCAGGCCCTGAATGCTCAGGTTGATCTGATAATCCGCTGCAAAGGCATCGGTAATGAGCTGAAAGGGGTTGTCCATGATGCGTCACCGCCTGATTGAACGTGCAGTTGTTGACCCGCCGTGATCGGGATTAGTTCGCAACACCAGACCGCCGGCATTCCATGTTCATTACTTTTTTCCGTATCGCGTAGGAGCTGCCGAAGGCTGCGATCTTTTGATTTTTGGCGCCCTTGAAGGCGCTACAGATCAAAAGATCGCAGCTTTCGGCAGCTCCTACATAGGCATAGCAAGGGGCATGCCGGAAAAATTGTCGAACAATAGACACGGCAAAAAAGAGGCGGGCTCTGTGGCCCGCCTTCTTTTTGCCTCCCCGTTTCAGGGCATGAATGAGTAGATGATCGCAGACAGTGCAATCAAACCGATCAGCACCACGAACACATTCGAGGCCTTCCCGGAGTACTGGCGCAAGGCCGGCACGCGGCGGATGGCGTACATCGGCATCAGGAACAACAGGCACGCGATGATCGGCCCGCCGAGGGTTTCGATCATGCCGAGGATGCTCGGGTTGAAGGTCGCCACGGCCCAGCAGCTGAGGATCATGAACAGCGCGGTCACGCGGTTCAGCCAACTGGCTGACATCACCCGGCCACGGCCGCGCAGGCTTTTCACGATCAGGCCCTGAAAGCCTTCGCTGGCGCCGATGTAATGGCCGAGGAACGACTTGGTGATCGCCACCAGCGCAATCAGCGGCGCAGCGTATGCGATGACCGGCGTCTGGAAGTGGTTGGCCAGGTACGACAGGATCGAGATGTTCTGCGCCTTGGCCGCCGCCAAGTCAGCCGGGGACAGGGCCAGCACGCAGCTGAAGCAGAAGAACATCACCGTCACCACCATCATCGCGTGGGCGATGGCGAGGATGCCGCTGCTTTTGCGTTCGGCCTGTTCGCCGTAACGCTGTTTCTGATCGACGGAGAAGGCGGAGATGATCGGCGAATGGTTGAACGAAAACACCATTACCGGGATTGCCAGCCACAACGTCTTGAAGAACAGTGGCATCGGCATGCCTTCACTGGCGGTGGCGAAGAACGCTCCGTTCCAGTTCGGGATCAGGCTCAAACCGAGCAGCAGCAACGCCGCGACAAACGGGTAAACCAGCACGCTCATGCATTTGACGATGACGCCCTGACCGCAACGGACGATCGCCATCAGACCGAGGATCAGCACCAACGACAGAATCGCCCGTGGCGGCGGGGCGATGTGCAACTGATGCTCCATGAAGCTGCTCAAGGTGTTGGTCAGCGCCACGCTGTACACCAGCAGAATCGGGAAGATCGCAAAGAAATACAGCAGCGTGATCAGCTTGCCGGCACCGATGCCGAAGTGTTCTTCCACCACTTCGGTGATGTCCCCGGAACGCCCGGACAACACGAAGCGGGTCAGGCCGCGGTGGGCGAAGAAGGTCATCGGGAAGGCTAGCACTGCCAGAATCAGCAGCGGCCAGAAACCGCCTACGCCGGCGTTGATCGGCAGGAATAGCGTGCCGGCGCCGATGGCCGTGCCATAAAGGCCAAGCATCCAGGTGGTGTCGTGTTTACTCCAGCCTTTGTGGGTTATTTCGCTATTGCGTGTCAGGTCTACAGCAGGATTATCGGCAGCAGGTGTACGTACATCGGTCATCGTTTGGCCTCGTTATTGTTCTTGCTCGGGCTCACGTGTTGCGGACGGTCAGGGAGTGCTCCTCAGCACTCCACCCAGCTAACAGCCAGGCCGCCCCGTGAAGTCTCTTTGTATTTGTCATGCATGTCGGCGCCGGTATCGCGCATGGTGCGGATCACCCGGTCCAGGGAAATGAAGTGTTTGCCGTCGCCGCGCAGGGCCATTTGCGTAGCGTTGATCGCCTTCACGGCGGCGATGGCGTTGCGCTCGATGCACGGCACTTGCACCAGGCCGCCGACCGGGTCACAGGTGAGGCCGAGGTTGTGTTCCAGGCCGATTTCAGCAGCGTTTTCCAGTTGCTCGGGCGTGGCGCCGAGCACGTCCGCCAGCCCGGCGGCGGCCATGGCGCAGGCGGAGCCAACTTCGCCCTGGCAGCCAACTTCGGCGCCGGAGATAGAGGCGTTTTTCTTGCAGAGGATTCCTACGGCCGCAGCGCCCAAAAAGAACGCCACCACGTCATCGTCCGACGCGTCCGGGTTGAATTTCATGTAGTAATGCAGCACCGCCGGAATGATCCCCGCCGCGCCGTTGGTCGGCGCCGTGACCATGCGCCCGCCCGCTGCGTTTTCCTCGTTCACGGCGAGGGCAAACAGGTTCACCCACTCCATGGCCGATAGGGTGGAGGTGATGACATTCGGCTTGCCAATTTCCAGCAGGCTGCGGTGCAATTTCGCCGCGCGACGGGGAACATTCAGACCGCCGGGCAGGATGCCTTCATGGCGCAGCCCTTGCTCGACGCACTCGCGCATCACGGACCAAATGTGCAGTAGGCCCTGGCGGATTTCGGCTTCGCTGCGCCAGGCCAATTCATTGGCCATCATCAACTCGGAAACGCGCAGACCGTGCAGGTTGCAGAGCTTGAGTAGTTCGGCGGCGCTGGAAAAATCGTACGGCAGCACCACATCGCTGGTGGGCGCGATGCCGGACTCGGCTTCGGCCGCTTCGATGATGAAACCGCCGCCAATCGAGTAGTACGTTTGCTCAGACAGCTCACCGGTTTCGCCAAAGGCTGTCAGGGACATGGCGTTGGGGTGGTAGGGCAGGCTCTCGTCGAGCAGTAGGAGATCGCGTTGCCAGTTGAAGGCGATGGTGGTTTTGCCTGCCAGAGACAGTTCGCCAGTTTCGCGCAGAGACTGGATTCGACTGTCGATGGACGTGGGATCAATGCTGTCCGGCCATTCGCCCATCAGGCCCATGACGCAGGCGCGGTCGGTGGCGTGACCGACGCCGGTCGCCGACAGCGAGCCATAAAGTCGGATTTCTACTCGCCGTACGTCGGCCAGCAATTGTTGGTCAATCAGGGCTTGGGCGAAGGTCGCGGCGGCGCGCATCGGGCCGACGGTATGGGAACTGGACGGACCGATGCCGACTTTGAAGAGATCGAAAACACTGATAGCCATGCTAAAGCCTATACAAGCAATGGAAGAGAAATCGCTGCCATTTTTGTAGGACAAGCGCAATGTCGGCGATACTGCCCATCTCGGTCCTACGTGACCAACGAAACTTCCTAAGACAGCCTTTAGCAGGACTAAACAATGAGTCGCCAATTGCACGCCCAGACTTACGTCTGGCTGCACGTGTTTTCCTGTGCCGCGCGGCACTTGTCGTTCACTCGATGCGCCGAAGAACTGCACATCACGCCGGGTGCGGTCAGTCAGCAAATCCGACAGCTGGAAGAACGGCTTGGGTTTCGACTTTTCCACCGCCGCGCTCGGGGTGTGGAACTGAGCGCCGAGGGCCAGCGACTGGCCATCACGGTCAACGAGGCTTACGGCAGCATCGATGCGGAATTGCGACGACTGGACGCGGGAATGATCAGCGGGATTTTGCGGGTACGCTCGATACCATCGTTCCTGAGCAAGTGGTTGACCCCAAGGTTGCCGCGTTTGCAGCAGCGATTCCCGGACATTCAATTACGGCTGGTGGCCGAGGACAGCAGCGTGCCATTGCACGAAGGTGACTTCGATTTGGCCATCGACCTGAATGACGGCAGCTATCCCGGTTTGTTATCCACAACCTTGCTCGACGAACAGATATTCCCGGTCTGTGCCCCAAGCCTGCTGCGCGGCCGGCCGCCGCTGCATGGCCCGGCGGACCTGATGTATTTCCCGTTGCTGCACGACATCACCGCCTGGCGCGGCAGTTATGAGTACGCGGAATGGGAGTTCTACCTCAACGCCATCGGCTTCGAAGGTGCGGACGTGCGGCGAGGGCACACCTTCAATCGCAATCATCTGACCATCGAAGCGGCGATTGCCGGGATGGGCGTGGCGATTGCGCGGCGAACGTTGCTCAATGACGAGTTGGAGCGGGGGACGTTGATCGTGCCGTTTGGCCTGGCGGTGCCCAATCACAAGCGTTACGTGCTGCTCTATGCGCCGGGGGCGCTGAGCCATCCGGGCGTGCGTGCGGTGCATGACTGGCTGGTGGAGGAAGCGGGGATCTTTCGAAGCCTGCATCCGCTGGCGGAGCGGCAGATGTGAGCAATTGTGACAAAAGAGTCAGGCGACCCAACTCCCGACCTTAACAGCGCTTTTGCTCCTTGTCCGGCTTTTTCTGCGTATGAAAATTTATCTTTTTTTAGGGGTTGAATTGTTCTGCGAGCAGACCGATTGTGTAAGTAAGAGGTCACGGTGATGACGCCCAAGGGCCAGCCGATGCGCCTCTCGCGAGCTAGCTGAAATAAGGGATGAACTATGCAAATCCAAGTCAACAGCGATAACCATATTCAAAGCAGCATCCGACTGGAGGAGTGGGTACGTACTACCATTGAGAGCACGCTCGAACGTTATGAAGAGGACCTGACACGCGTCGAGGTTCATCTGCGGGACGAGAACGGCGACAAGCCCGGTCCCCATGACATGCGCTGTCAGCTGGAAGCGCGGCCAAAAGGCCACCAACCGATTTCTGTCACCCATAAAGCCGCAAACCTGGAACTGGCGATCGACGGTGCGGCCGAAAAACTTGAACATGCACTTGAGCACCTGTTCGGCAAACTGCGGGGCAAACCACGTGCCGCTGTGGTGCCGTTCGAGAGAGTCGCTGCCGATGCGTTGCTGGAAGACGAGTTTCTCGAGAACGAACAGGCTGCGCAAAACGGTTGAAGCCTGATTGATTTTTTACCTTTCCACTGACAAACGGGTCTGCTTATGCAGGCCCGTTCTCGTTTGGGCTGATCATTCCCACGCAAAGTGGAGGAACGATCAGGGCCAGGATTAGAACGCTACAGACGTCTGCACATAAACCGTCCTCGGCTCCCCCACATACTTACCCTTGTTGTTGTCATCAAACGAGCGGGTAAAGTACTGATGGTTGAAGATGTTCTTCACCCCCACCGCCACATTCAAATCCGACAACTTCGGCCCGAAGTCATACGCCGCGCGGCTGCTGAACAGCACGTACCCAGGAATCTTGCCGGTGCTGCCATCAGCGCTTTCAGCCGAGGTATTGGCGTTGTCGGCAAATTGATCGCTCTGATAGCTGCTGTCCAGGTTCAGTTTCCACGCGCCTTCGGTATAAGCCACGCCAATCGTGCCTTTGTGTTTCGAGGAGAAGGGCACACGATTGCCCTTGTTCGGCCCGTCTTCGCGGATGGTCGCGTCCACATAGGCATAAGTGGCATAAACATCGAAACCGGCCAATGAAGGGCTCAAATCATCGAGGGCATAGTTGACGCTGGTTTCGATACCTTGATGGCGAGTTTCGCCACGGGCGATCACCGAGTCGTTGGTCTGGTTGCTTTCGTACTGGTTGTCGAAGTTGATCAGGAACGCGCCGATCTCTGCCCGTAGCGCACCGTTGTCATAACGGGTGCCCAGTTCCCAGGTACGCGCCTTCTCCGGTTTGACTTCGCCACTGGTCACTCGATTAGGCATCTGGCTGTATTGCACGCTACCGAACGAGCCTTCGGTATTGGCGTAGAGGTTCCAGGTGTCGGTCACGTGATAGAGCACGTTCAACGCCGGCAGCGCCGTGTTGTAGTCGCCCTTGTACTTCACGTTCGTCAGGGTGTTGGTTTGTTGCGATTCGATCATCTCGTAGCGGATGCCCGGGGTGAAGGTCCACTTGCCGATGTCGATCCGGTCGTCGACGAAGAACGCATTGGCCTCGGTGCCGCCACGGGTGTCGCGGTCGTTGCGGCTGTCGGTGGTCGGGTATTCGTTGCTGGCGATCGGCGTGCGATAGCGCAATTCGTGGCCGGCTTCGTTGATGTAGCGATAGCCGACGCCGACTTCATGGCTGGTCGCGCCGAGATCGAAGCCCTGGGCGAAACGGGTTTCCAGTCCACGCACCCAGTACTCGCGCGGCGACAGCGACAGGAAGGTGCCCTGATCCAGATAGCCGCTGCGCAGGGTTTTGGTGAAGAAGGTGTTGGCGGTGAATTCGCGGCGATCTTCCTGATAGCGATAACCGACGTTGAACATCGTCCGACGGCCCCAGAACTGGTCTTTCGGACGCGTCGACCGGTAAGGGTCAGCATCGTAATCGGCGACGTTCAGGCCGCCGGGCATGTCGGCCTTGCCTTCGTAATACTGGGCCATCGCGTTGAAGCTGTTGGCGTCGTCGAGCTGGTATTTGCCCTTGAGGATCAGGTCGTCGATTTCGGTGTCGCTGTGTTCTCGCCAGTCGCCACCGCGCGTGCCGGAATACAACAGCGCACCGCCCAGACCGTTGTCGGCAGTGCCGCCGGCCAGCAGGTTGCCGGTGGTCTTGAACCCGTCGTGGCTGGAGGAAGGGCTGGTTTCGGTCTGAAAACCACCCTTGACCGTCGGCTCATCGGGAATCGCCCGGGTCACGAAGTTGACCACGCCGCCGACGTTCTGCGGCCCGTAACGTACGGCACCGCCGCCACGCACCACGTCCACCGCGTCCATGTTGCCCATGCTGATCAGTGCAAACGACAACTGCGGCTGACCATAAGGTGCGAAAGGCACCGGGATACCATCCATCAATACCGTGGAGCGCGAGGCCAGCCGCGGATTGAGCCCACGAATGCCGAAGTTCAGCGCCATGTCGTGGCTGCCGGTGCCGTTGTTGTCCGGCGCATTCACACCAGGGATGCGGTTGAGCACGTCCTTGGCCTGAGTCGCGCCCTGGCGTTCGAACTCTTCGCGGCGGATCACATCACGCGCGCCGGGATGCTCGAAGACGTTGATTGGCGCCGCATCGCCGAGCCAGTCGCCGACGACTTTGGAGGTGTCCAGTTCCAACGCGGTATCGCCCACCGGTTGCAGGCTGAAAGCGTTGTTGCCCTCGGCGCGGGCTTGCAGGCCGGTGCCTTCGAGCAAGGCGTTCAAACCTTGCTCGGGGGTGTAGTTGCCTTCCAGACCGCGACTCTGTACGCCGCTGGTAACTTGAGAGCCAAAGGAAATCAGCAAACTGGCTTCACGGCCGAACTGGTTGAGGGCGTTTTCCAGCGAGGACGGTGCGATGTGATACGGCTTGGCGTCAGCGGCGTGTGCCAGCGCTACAGCGCCGAAACTCAGGCTGGCGCCCAGCAAAAGTTGGCGCAAGGTGCGGGCCAGCGGGGTGAGGCGGGTGGGTTGCATGGACGACGATCCTGAGAAGGTGGAATCAAGGTGGCTTTCCTTCTCTGTCACGCCAGATCTGAAAAACGGCTCATTTATTTTTTTAAGATCAAAAGATCTGGCGTTTAAACCTTCGCCTCAACCGTCACCCAATACCGGGTAAACCGCTTCACTTTCACCGGCATGCTGATTTCCAGCAGATCAAGAATCCGTTCGCTGTCATCCAGTGGATACGTCCCGGAGATCAGCAAATCCGCGACCTTCGCATCGCAATTGAGTTGCCCGCGACGATAGCGACCGAGCTCGTCGAGGAAATCGTCGAGGCGCATGTGCGCGGCCACCAGCATGCCGTCGACCCAGGCACCACTGTTGGCGTCCAGGGGCAGAGCATTTCCGATGCCTTTTGCACCAAAGCTCAACTGTCGGGCGCTTTGCAGTATCAGCGGTGAACGACCGTCGGGCGTCAACTCAACGCTGCCTTCGAACACCGCAACCTGGGTGTGATCGGCAAACTGCCGCACGTTCAAACGCGCGCCTTGAGTCTTCAACAGGCCTTGGGCGGTACGAACCTGAAACGCTTGGGCGGCAGTGAGCAACATCTCGCCTTCGAGCAAACGGATCAGCCGTTGCTGACCTTCGACGCGCACATCCACGGAGCTGGCGGTATTGAGCTGTAACTGATTGCCATCACCGAGCGGCACCTTGCGTCGCTGGCCGACCGGGCTGCGGTAGTCGGCCAGCAACGGAGTCAGCGGAGTGTGCTCGCGCATCCCCCACGTGACTGCGCAACCGGCACCGAGAATCAGCAGCAGCTTCAGCGCCTGACGACGACTGCCGGATTTCGGCGCGTTGAGGGCGGCGTGGGCCAATGGCGAAGACAAACCGCGCAAGCGCTGATTGATCCGCTGGATATGGTCCCAGGCCCGTTGATGCTCACTGTGCGCATCGTGCCATCGCTGCCAGGCGAGTTGCTGGCGTGGGGTCAACGACCCTTGCTGCATTTCCATCAACCAATGCACCGCCTGTTCGGCGACTTGGGATGAAAAGTCCGGTGGAGAGTTTATTGAATTGTTCATAGGGCGAAGTAGCAGCGCATGGCCGCTTTGTTCAGGTGACGTTTGACCGTGGCGATGGAAATCCCCAACTCGGCGGCGATCTGTGGATAAGTCAGGCCATCGACCTGCGCCAGCAGAAACGCGCGCTTGACCAGGCGCGGCAGGCCATCGAGCAACTGGTCTAACTCCATCAGGGTTTGCAGGATGATTGCCCGTTCTTCCTCTGACGGCGCCACGACTTCCGGCATCTGCGCCAACGCATCGAGGTAGGCACGTTCCAGATCCTGACGGCGGTAATGATTGAACAGCACGCGCTTGGCGATCGTCGTCAGGAAGGCTCGCGGCTCGATGATCTGCGGTGTTTCCCGTGCAGTCAGCACCCGCATGAAGGTGTCTTGGGCCAAATCCGCAGCGCTGTCCGGGCAGCCGAGCTTGCGCCGCAACCAACCGGTGAGCCAGTTGTGATGGGCGTGATAGAGGACTTCGACGGTATTGGCTGGCTGCAACGGGACCACTCCGAGCGCATTCGGATACGTTAGGGAACAAGAATTGTTCGCATTGTAGTGGTGGGTACCCGTATCCGGCAATCGACTGTATCGACGATCTCATCGGACTCTTTTGCATATGAGAATATTTATCATTAATATTGCGGCCTTGTTGGCCCCGTGACGTTCACGAGGCTTCACCCGTTTCAAGGTCGAAACATGAAAGGCAAAATCACCGCGCTCCCCGTTTCCTACCGACTGGCCGTCACTTCCCGAGTGCTGGCCGCTGTGCTGGGGGGTTACCTCGTCGCGGCATTGGCCAGTGTCAGCCTGACGATGTGGCTGCCCATGGCTCGCGGCGAAGCGGTGGTCACCGGGATGATGACCTCGTTTCTGGTGTATCTGGTCGCCGTACTCTGGTGCTTTGCCTGTCGCAGTGCGTGGCACGCCTGGTTCGGATTGATCGTGCCGAGCGTGGTTTTGTCGGCGGTGTCGGGGCTGGCGTACTGGATGGGCCACTCATGAAAGAGGGCTTTCGACAGGCCATGGCCTGGCTGCATACCTGGGCCGGGTTGATCTTCGGCTGGCTGCTGTTCGCGATTTTCCTGACCGGCACGCTCGCCTATTTCAAGGATGAGATCAGCCACTGGATGCAGCCGGAAATTCCCGCCCGTTCGCTGTCCTCCGAAGCCAGTCTGACCCTGGCCCAGCACTACCTTGAGCAGCACGCCGCGGGTGCCTCGCGATGGCTCATCGATTTACCGGATGCTCGCGAACCCGGACTGTCGGTGAGGTGGCAGCAAGCACCGGCCAAGCCCGGCACGCGCGGTCAATTCACCGAAAAACGCCTCGATCCGCAAACCGGCACAGAAGTGCAGGGCCGGGAAACACGCGGTGGCGAGTTCTTTTACCGCTTCCACTTTCAGTTGCAAATGCCCTATCCGTGGGGTCGCTGGCTGTCGACCATCGCAGCGATGGTGATGTTCGTCGCGCTGATCAGCGGGATCATCACCCACAAGAAAATCTTCAAGGACTTCTTCACCTTCCGCCCGCGCAAGGGCCAGCGCTCATGGCTCGACGGGCACAACGCGGTGGGCGTTCTGGTGTTGCCGTTTCATCTGATGATCACTTACAGCAGCCTGGTGATTTTCATGTCGATGGTGATGCCGGCGAGCATCCTTGCCTCGTACAAAGGTGATGTCGAGGCGTTTTACGATGAGGTATTTCCGGCGTCCAATACGCCCGACATGGCAGGCAAACCGGGCCAGTTGGCACCGTTGGCTCCGCTGCTGGAACGGGCCCGCGAGCAGTGGTCGGGCGGGCGAACCGGGTGGCTGACGGTGAACAATCCGGGCGATGCGAATGCCTCGGTCATTCTTGCGCGTGACGGCGCCGACCGAGTGGTCCACGACTTTGGCAGCGCGTTGACATTCAACGGCGTGACCGGGCAGCTACTCAGCACGACGCCGAAGCAAGCACTGCCCATGGCGATTGCCGGCAGTTTCTATGGCTTGCACATGGGCCATTTCGCCGGTCCGGTATTGCGCTGGCTGTACTTCATGTGTGGTTTGGCGGGCACTGCGATGATCGGTACCGGGCTGGTGATCTGGCTCGGCAAGCGTCAGCTCAAACATGCGAAGAGCGGTGTGATGCCGTTTGAGTTGCGACTGGTGGAAGTCCTGAACATCGCCAGCATGTCGGGGTTGATGGTCGCGGTGGCGGCGTTCTTCTGGGCCAATCGATTGTTGCCGGTCGGGATGGCCGGGCGGGCGGATTGGGAAGTGAACAGCTTCTTCATTGTCTGGGGTTTGAGTGTGTTGCACGCCATGGTCCGCCGTGGTCGCGCAGCGTGGGTCGAACAGTTGGCGCTGGCGGCGTTGCTGTTCTGTGCGGTACCGCTGCTGAACGCGCTGACCACGCCTTATCACTTGGGCGTCACCCTGATGCAGGGTGATTGGGCCATGGCCGGTTTCGATCTGACGTGCCTGGGCAGTGGTCTGTTTTTCGCGTGGGCTGCGTGGAAAATGCAGCGCGCGGGGCAGCCTGGAATCGTCATCCGACCGCGGGCGAAATCGATAATGCTTGAGCAAGAGGCGCACTGAATGTTCCTGGCCTGGTTGCTGTGCTACGGCGGTTTCACCGCGCTCTGTTTATCGATGGATCGGCATCACGCCGAACTGTTGGGGCGCAAGCCCTCGGCCCGTCGCCGCCAAGGGATGAAGCTCAGTGGCTGGCTGTTGCTAGCGTTATCGCTGTGGGCCGCAGTGTCGTCGACGGGCTGGGGACTTGGATTGGTGGAGTGGTTTGCGGTGTTGATGCTCAGCGCTTTGCTGCTGGTGTTGTTGATGCCGTATCGCCCGCGCCTGGCCTTGGTGTTGGCCGGTTTGAGTCTGCTCGCCAGCCCCGTCGCCGTGTTTGCAAAGGGCTGACCTGATGATCACCCGTCCACCGGAATCCCATGACGATGAACATCACGGTGCGCGTGCGCATTTCCTGCAGGTGTTCCTTTCCCAGCGTTCGCAAATGGAAGCGCTGGTGAGCCGCCGTGTCGGGTGTCGGGCGACGGCCGCGGACCTGGTGCAGGACTTGTTCGTGCGCTTCTGGCGTCGGCCGTTGGTGCAGGTCGAAGAGCTCAGCACTTACCTGTTGCGCTGCGCCGGCAACATCGCCATCGACCATTTGCGCAGCGAAGGTACGCGGGTGCGGGTCAACGAGGGCTGGATGCCGGATCAACCGGACAGCCACGGCAGCGAACCGCAAGCGGCATTGGAGGCGGGCAACGACTTGCGTCACGTCGAAGCGGCGTTGCGCGCGCTGCCTGAGCGCACGCGGCAGATTTTTTTGCTCAACCGTATTCACGGGCGCAAATACGCCGAGATCGCCAAGGCCATGGGTTTGTCCCAAAGCGCCGTGGAAAAACATATGATGCGCGCCCTCGAGGCTTGCAAGGCCAGCCTGCGGGAACCCGAACCGCGCACGCCAGGGAAAGCACCGTGAACAACACCGAACGCGTCACCCCGACGCCCGCTCAGGAGCAGGCGGCCGTCGCCTGGCTGAGTCTGTTGCATGACCAGCCCAGCAGCGGCGATCAGGCCACCTTCAGTCATTGGTTACAGGCCGATCCCGCCCATGCCGAGGCTTACGCACAGGCGCAGGTGGTGTGGGAGTTGACCGAAACACCGGCCCGAACACTGGCCGATGAAGACGCGTTTGCCTTGCAGGGTTACCTCAACGCGATGAATCGCTCGCGCCGTACCAGCGTTCGGCGTTGGTCCGGTGCGTTGGCGATGGCCGCGTGTCTGGTGCTGATGATCGGCTTCGGTGCTGGCTGGCAACCGTCGCGCTGGCTCGATGATCTGGGCGCGGACTATGTGTCGGCGCCGGGGGAAATTCGCACCGTCACGTTGGCGGATCAGTCACAAGTCACCTTGGACGCCGACAGTGCAATTGCCGTGGATTTCAGTCGTGGCGAGCGCCACGTTCAGCTGCGGCGCGGCGCTGGATTTTTCAGCGTGACCCACACCGGCGATCCGTTTGTGGTGGACGCTGAAAAAGGCCAGGCGCGGGTGCTGGGGACTCAGTTCGAAGTGCGTCTGCAACCGCACGGCGCGCAGGTTACGGTGTTGTCCGGGCGGGTTGGTGTGACGGCGGACAAGCACGCTGCGCAGCAAATTCTCACCGCTGGCCAGCAGGTGGCTTATGGCGATGGCTTGGCGGAAAAACTCCATAGCGTCGACAGCGAAGCGCAGTTGGCGTGGCGTCAGGGATGGCTCAATTACTACAAGGCGACGCTCGCTGATGTGGTGGAGGACCTGGGGCGTTATTACCCGGGACGGATTGTGCTGCTCAACGATGAACTCGCGGCGCGGCGGGTCAGTGGCAGCTTTCCGAGCAAGGATCCGCAAGCGGTGTTGAGTTCGTTGCAAGGGGTGTTGGGGTTTGAGCAGCACAAGGTTCTGGGGCATCTGATTATTTTGCGCTGAAGCAAAGTCAAAAGATCGCAGCCTGCGGCAGCTCCTACATGA
>NZ_JBBWCB010000161.1:0-10918 GCF_039888995.1 Pseudomonas rossensis
ATGTCCAGCGCCTGCTCCCAGATCGCCGTGGTTCCGGGGTCGGCGATGGCACGTGGCACGGCATCGATCAGGCTGAACGCGGCCGAGGTGGCGGCCAGAGCCTTGCCGTTCTTGATCAGATAACCACGGTCGAGCAGGCCCTGGATGATCGAGGCGCGGGTCGCTTCAGTGCCGATGCCGGTGGTGTCCTTGAGTTTCTGCTTTAGCAGGGGATCTTCCACCAGTTTGGCGACGTTCTTCATCGCTTTGATCAGATCGCCTTCGGTAAACGGTTTGGGCGGTTGCGTCCAGAGGTCCTTGAGCTTCACGTCGGCCACTGCGCAGTCACGTCCTTCGGCCAATGCCGGCAGCGTTTGCGGCGCCGGTGCTTCGCGGCCCTTGGCTGGGGCGAGGGCTTCGGGCAGGGCGCGCTTCCAGCCGGGTTCGACGATCTGCTTGCCGACGGCACGCAAGGCTTCACCGGCGCAGTCGAAGTCGGCCTGGGTCCGGTCGTATTCATGGTTGGGCAGAAACTGCGCCAGGTAACGCGCGCGGATCAGGGTATAGACCGCCCGCTGCTTGCCCGCCAGTCGCTCGAGGTTTTTCGCTGCAGCGGTGGGGATGATGCCGTGGTGAGCGCTGACCTTGGCGTCGTTCCAGGCCCGTGAGCGGCGCTGAGGCTCCAGGAAATCGTTCAAGGCGTTCAGCGCCGGATCAGCCTGCCTCAGCGCAGCAAGAATGCCCGGTGCTTCGCTGTGCTGACTCACGGGCAGATAACCGCAGTCGCTGCGTGGATAGGTGATGACCTTGTGGGTTTCGTACAGGGCCTGGGCGATGTCGAGAGTTTCCTGGGCGCCGAGCCCGAGCTTCTTCGAGCAGACTTCCTGCAAGGTGCCCAGATCGAAGGGCAGGGGTGCTACTTCGCGCATCCGCTCGGTGCGCAGTTTGATCACCCGGGCACTCGCCGCACTGCCAATTGCCGTCGCTGCATTTTGCGCCAACGCCTGATTCAGGCAGCGGTCCTGATCGTCGCAAACCTCGGAGGCCGCACGCCACTGGGCGGTGAACGTGGTGCCGTCGTGCAGCAGTTGCACATCGATGGCCCAATAGGCGACCGGCACGAAATCGGCGATGCTGCGGTCGCGATCCACCACCAGGCGCAGGGTCGGCGTTTGCACCCGACCGACCGGCAATATGCCCTGATAACCGGACTGACGCCCCAACAGCGTGAACAGCCGACTCATGTTCATCCCGATCAACCAGTCGGCCCGCGAGCGCCCGAGTGCCGAATGGTAAAGGCTAAAGGTCTCGGCCCCCGGCTTCAGGGCTGCCAGCGCCTTGCGGATCGACGCATCGTCCAGCGCCGACAGCCATAGCCGCTGGATCGGCCCGCGATAACGGCAATGCTCCACCAGTTCCCGGGCGATCATCTCGCCCTCACGGTCGGCGTCGGTGGCGATCACCAATTCATCGGCCTCGCCGAGCAGCCGCTTGACCGCTTTGTACTGGCTGGCCGTGCGCGGTTTGACGGTCATCTTCCACTTCTCTGGAATGATCGGCAGATCCGCCAGCACCCAACGCTTGTAACGCGCGTCATAGGCGTCCGGCGGCGCGGTTTCCAGCAGATGGCCGATGCACCAGGTCACCGTGACGTCCGTTCCCAGCCAGCAGCCGTCGCCACGACGCCTGGCGCCGAGGACGGCCGCAATGTCTTTGGCCTGGGAAGGTTTTTCACAGAGGTACAGCCGCATAACCACCATCGTTCAGTCGGTTTGAAGATGTGAACAGAATGCGCAGGGAATGAGATTGGAGCAACCTTTATCTGTATGGATATACAGATAACCAGTTCAATCTGCTCTGGCCCTCCGGGCGGCAGGTGCCGCCGAAGCTGCGGGTGTTTATTGAGTTTGTGGCGGCGCACATGCCGCTGACGCGTTCCCCCGGGGCCATGGTTTAACTCCCGCTGATGGCTTTTGTGGCGAGGGGCTTGCCTCCGTTCGGCTGTGAAGCAGTCGCGGTACGGAAACATGAGGTATACCTATTGAATCGCGGTCGCAGGTTTTGGGGCTGCTTCGCAGCCCAACGGGGGCGAGCCCCCTCGCCACAGGAGCGTGGGCGCTCCCGATAACCCAGGAGAATCCGATGAAAAGCACCGGTCCTAGTCCTGTCATCACCATCGCAGAGCAGCCGGGCTGCCTGCTTGTAAAGTTTCACGGTATTCAGGTGGCCGCGTCCGCACGGGCGCTGGTGTTGCTCGAGGCCAACTATCCTCCGGTGTATTACGTACCGCGGGAGGACATCGATGAAAAGTACTTTGCCCGCACCGATCACACGAGTTATTGCCCCTACAAGGGCGATGCCAGCTATTTCAGTCTGCAAGTCCCGGGACATGAGGGCGCTAACGCGGTGTGGAGCTATGAAGACCCCAAAGTATCGGTCGATCAGATTCGCGGCTACATGGCGTTTTATCCCGATCAAGTGATCTTTGAGGTTCTCAAAGACGTCGAGTGAGGGTCGCTTTCCAGGCATCAACGAAAACGCCGCGCATGGGCGCGGCGTTTTAAGGTCAGGTGTTCAGCTCATCGAACAGCATCCACCAGTGTGGATTCATTAATCTGACTAATCGAGGTCACCCCGGTCAAGGTCATGGCGACGCGCATTTCCTTGGCGAAGATATCCAGCATATTCTCCACCCCGCGTTGACCATCGGCGGCCAGTGCATAGGCCATGGAACGCCCCAGCAGTACACCTTTTGCGCCCAGCGCCAACATCCGTACGACATCAAGCCCCGAGCGGATGCCCGAGTCGACCAGTACCGTCAGATCATTACCGATGGCTTGCATGATGGGCGGCAATGCTTTGGTGGTGGAAAGCACGCCGTCCAGCTGTCTCCCGCCGTGGTTCGACACGACAATGCCATCCGCACCAAAGCTGACCGCGTCTCTGGCATCCTGAGGATCGAGAATGCCTTTGATGATCATCGGGCCTTTCCAGAACTCACGAATCCACTCCAGATCGCTCCAGCTGATCGAAGGGTCGAAGTTATTGGCCAACCAGCCCATGTAGTCTTCGAGGGTTACGGCTTTGCCAAGGTACTTCGAGATATTGCCCAGGTCGTGTGGACGCCCCATGACGCCGACGTTGAATGCCCAGTCGGGTTTGGTCATGGCCTGAAGCATTCGCCGCGATGCTGCAAAAGGACCTGACATGCCCGAGTGTGCGTCCCTGTATCGGGCGCCGGGCGTGGGCATGTCCACGGTAAACACCAGGTTTTTCACACCGGCGGCCTTCGCCCGCTCCAGCGCATTTTTCATGAAGCCTCTGTCCTTCAACACATACAGCTGAAACCAGATGGACTGTTGGCTTTGTGCCGAGACTTCCTCGATCGAGCACACCGAAACCGTCGACAGGCACAGTGGAATGCCTTTATTTTCCGCCGCTTTAACCGCCTGCACTTCACCACGGCGGGCGAACATGCCCGTCAGGCCGACCGGTGCCAATATGATCGGCATTGAAAGTGGTTGGTCGAAGAGGGTGGTTTCAAGGCTCAGGGTTTCGACGTTTTTCAGAATGCGCTGACGAAGGCTGATGCCCGTCAGATCCGAGCTATTGGCCCTCAGCGTGTGCTCTGCATAAGCCCCGCCATCAATGTAATCAAACAAAAAACGCGGGAGTTTGCGACGTGCTGCCTCGCGATAGTCAGATGCGGATGAAATGATCATGGTGCCTCGGTCTGGTGAGTGGCGGGGCGTGGTTGCGTCGAGCGTCGGGTCAGATTAACGAAAACGCCCTGCGTTTGCGGTAATTCTGTTTACTTTAGAAATGGATAGTGATCCAGCCTTGCGGATGTTCCCGGAACCCTTGTGGGAGCGAGCCTGCTCGCGAAGGCTTTGTATCAGGCGACCATCTTTTTGATGGTGTACATATCCGTTGCTTCAGTAACGGCGGCTTAGGGTTCCGCCCTTACGGCGGGTCACTTGGAAATACGGAATGCCGCCCAACCCCAAGTAACCAAACGCTCTTGCCCCTGACGTACGGTGCCTCGCCCAGGCTCGGCATGCCCGCGCTCCGGTCCTGCTCCGTGGGCCCGCCGCCATCGGCCACCCATGGCCGGGGGCCGCTACCGCGGCATCCATGCCGGGTTGCCCACTGCGCAGAACCTCCACTCGGCCTTCCGACGGGGCAGATCAAAAGCCAAAGCCAAAGCAACAGCAAGATCAAAAGATCGCAGCCTCGCTTCGCTCGACAGGTCCTACAGGGAAATGCGTTTACTTGAAGCCAGGCCGGCCGGTAGGCCGCCTCGCTTTTGCTTTTGCGGTACACGCCCCCTCGAGAGGCTGAGTGGAGGTTCTGCGCAGTGGGCAACCCGGCATGGATGCCGGGTTAGCCGCACCCGGCCATGGATGGCCGATGGCGGCGGGCCCACGGAGCAGGACCGGAGCGAGGGCATGGCGAGCCTAGGCGAGGGACCGAACGAAAGGGGCAAGAGCCCTTGGTTACTTGGGGTTGGGCGGCATTCCGTATTTCCAAGTGACCCGCCGTAAGGGCGGAACCCTAAGGCGCCTTTACCGCAGCAACGGATATATACCCAATCGCTCGACCACCAAAACGTCAGTTGGTATCCAGGTCCACGTTCTTGGTCTCACGCAAACAGATCATCCCGACGACCAGGCTCACCCCGGTAATCACCACCGGGTACCACAGCCCGTAGAAGATGTCCCCGGTGTACACCACCAAGGCAAACGACACCGTTGGCAGGAAACCGCCGAACCAGCCGTTGCCGATGTGGTACGGCAGGGACATCGAGGTGTAGCGGATGCGGGTCGGGAACAGTTCGACCATCAGCGCTGCCAGCGGGCCGTAGCACATGGCCGAAATGATGATCAGCGCCACCATCAGCGCCACGATCATGGACTTGTTGACCTGTTGCGTATCGGCTTGGGACGGATATCCGGCCAGGGTCACGGCGCCTCGCAGGGCCGCTTCATCGTAGCCATCGAGTTTCACTTCACCGACGCTCACCTGCACGGCGCTGCCGGCCGGTGCCGCTTCGCTGTTGTAGGGAAGGCCCTGTTTCACCAGGAAGGTTTTGACCTTGTCGCAAGGGCTATCAAATTTCGCCTTGCCCACCGGGTCGAACTGGAAGGTGCAGGTGGCCGGGTCCGCCAGTACGGTGATCGGTGCCTGACGGCTGGCCAGGTCGATGGCCGGGTTGGCGTAGTGGGCGATGGACTTGAAGATCGGGAAGTACAGCGCGGTGGCCAGCAGCAGGCCGATCATCAGCACCGGTTTGCGCCCGACTTTATCCGACAGCCAGCCGAAGAAAATGAAGAACGGTGCGCCGATGATCACGCTGACGATCAACAGACTGTTGGCCAGCGCCGGGTCCATTTTCAGGAACTGGGTGAGGAAGAACAGCACGTAGAACTGCGCCGCGTAGAAGGTCACGGCTTGCCCGGCATTGATGCTGAACAGGGCGATCAGTACGACTTTCAGGTTTTCCCATTTGCCGAAGGAATCGCGCAGCGGCGATTTGCAGAGCTTGCCTTCCTCTTTCATTTTCACGAACGCCGGCGACTCGTGCAGGCTCATGCGAATCCAGGTCGAGATGCCCAGCAGAATGATCGAAAACAGGAACGGAATCCGCCAGCCCCAGACTTCGAACTGGTCACCGGTGAAGTAGCGGCAACCGAGCACCACCAGCAGCGACAGCAGCAAGCCGAGGGTCGCGGTGGACTGAATCCAGCTGGTGTGGAAACCGCGTTTACCCATCGGCGCATGTTCGGCCACGTAAGTGGCAGCGCCGCCGTATTCACCGCCCAAGGCCAGGCCCTGAAGCATGCGCAGCACCACAAGAATGATCGGCGCGGCAATGCCGATACTCGAGTAGGTCGGCAGCAGCCCGACGCAGAAGGTCGCCACGCCCATGAGGATGATGGTCGCCAGGAAGGTGTATTTACGCCCGATCATGTCCCCCAACCGGCCGAATACCAAAGCGCCGAACGGCCGCACGATGAAGCCGGCGGCGAACGCCATCAGCGCAAAGATGAACGCGGTGGTGTCGTTGACCCCGGCGAAGAACTGTTTGCTGATCACCGCCGCGAGGGCGCCATAGAGGAAAAAGTCGTACCACTCGAAGACCGTCCCGAGCGACGAGGCGAAGATGACTTTCTGGGTTTCCTTGCTGGTGCCCGCGCTGCGCACGGCTTCCAGAGGCTGAACATGTTCTGACATATCGGTATCCCTCACAGTGATTGTTTTTTTTGTTCCACTGGTGTTGCGTGTTCCTTAAAGGGGGTAATGCCCAACGTCCGCGAATTAAGTACAACCCCTGTGGGAGCGAGCTTGCTCGCGATAGCGGTGTATCAGTCAACATTGATGCTGGAAGTCATACCGTCATCGCGAGCAAGCTCGCTCCCACAGGGGACTGTCGGCAGTAGCGGCAAGCATCAACTGTGCGGCCTTTTCGGCAATCATCAGCGTAGGCGAACAGGTGTTGCCCGAGGTGATGCGCGGCATGATCGAGGCGTCGGCGATGCGCAGACCGGGGATTCCGTGGACTTTGAGCTGCGCATCGACCACGGCGTCCGCGTCGTTGCCCATGCGGCAGGTGCCGACCGGATGGAAGATGGTGGTGCCGATGCGGGCGGCGGCTTCGTGCAACTCTTCTTCACTCTGCAAGCTGTCGCCGGGCAAGTACTCGACCGGTTTGAACGCTTGCAGGGCCGGTGCGGCGACGATGCGGCGGGTCAGGCGAATGGCATCTGCTGCCACCCGCAAGTCCTCCGGATGGCTCAAGTAGTTGGGCTGAATCAGCGGTGCTTCCTGCGGATCGGTGGAGCGAATCTCGACGCGGCCTCGGCTTTGCGGGCGCAGATCGCACACCGACGCCGTGAAGGCAGGGAAGGCATGCAATGGCTCACCGAAACGCTCCAGAGAGAGCGGCTGAACGTGATACTCGAGATTTGCCGACGTCTGCTCCGGTCCCGAACGGGCGAAGGCCCCGAGTTGGCTCGGCGCCATGGACAGCGGGCCGCTGCGGTCATACAGGTAACGCAGGCCCATGCCCATCTTGCCCCACAGGCTGCCGGCGATCTGGTTAAGGGTGCGGGCGTTTTCCAGTTTGTAGATCAGGCGCAGTTGCAGGTGATCCTGCAGATTGCCACCCACGCCGGGCAGTTCATGGGCAACGCCGATCCCCAGTTTTTTCAGCAGCGGGCGAGGGCCGATCCCGGAACGTTGCAGGATGCTCGGTGAGCCGACGGAACCGGCGCACAGCACGATTTCCTTGCGCGCCTTGAAGGTTATCGCCTGACCCTGCCAACGCGCGCTGACCGCTGACGCTCGGCCGTTTTCCAGCAGCACTCGATCCACTTCGACGTCGGTCAGCACGGTCAGATTAGGGCGGTTGCGGATGGGTTTGAGAAACGCCTTGGCCGCGTTCCAGCGAATCCCGGCCTTCTGGTTGACCTGGAAGTAGCCGCAGCCTTCGTTGTCGCCCTGGTTGAAGTCATCGATGCTGGCGATGCCGCTTTGCTCGGCGGCGCTCTGGAAGGCATCGAGAATCGGCCATGACAGCCGCTGACGCTCGATCCGCCATTCACCGGCGGCACCGTGGAATTCCGAGTCGCCGGCAAAATGGTTTTCGCTCTTTTTGAACAACGGCAGCACGTCTTGCCAACTCCAGCCGGGATTGCCCTGAGCCGCCCAGCCGTCGTAGTCGCCGGCCTGGCCGCGCATGTAGATCATGCCGTTGATCGAGGAACAGCCGCCGAGCACTTTGCCTCGCGGATAACTCAGGGCGCGGCCTTGCAGGCCAGGTTGCGCTTCGGTTTTGAAGCACCAGTCGGTGCGCGGGTTGCCGATGCAGAACAGGTAACCCACGGGGATGTGAATCCACGCATAGTTATCGCGGCCGCCGGCTTCGAGCAGCAACACGCGATTCTGCGGGTCGGCCGACAACCGATTGGCCAGCAAACAACCGGCCGGGCCGGCCCCGACCACGATGTAGTCGTATTCATCCAGGGAAGTCTGCATCCGTGACCTCAACTTGTTGTTCTTGTTGTCGGTCATCCTAGTTGTTAGCTTTCGTCAAAAGAATGTTAGTTTTTGCGCAGCCGCTGTGCGTTTTTAAACAGCCTCATCTCAAGGACGGTTCATGTTCGACTGGAATGACCTGCGGTTTTTTCTCGAATTGCAGCGCAGCGGGCGTCTGCTCACCGCCGCCCGCCGTTTGAACACCACCCACGCCACCGTGGCCCGGCACATCGAGGCCATCGAAAAGAGCCTCGGTACCGCGTTGTTTGTTCAGCACGCCCAGGGTTATGAGCTGACCCCGGCGGGCGAAGCGTTGCTCAAACATGCCGAAGCCATGGAAAACGTCGCGTTGCTGGCGCAGGAGGAAATCACCCAGTCCACGGCGCCGCTGGGCAAGATCCGTGTCGGCGTAACCGAAGGGCTGGGCATCATGTTCCTCGCCAGCCGCATGAACGGCCTGTTCGAACGTTATCCGGGGCTGGAAGTGGAACTGGTGGCGGTGCCGCGCTTTGTCAGCATTCTCAATCGCGAGGCCGAAATCAGCATCCACCTCGAACGCCCGGCGGCCGACATGCTGGTCACCCGCAAACTGACTGACTATCGATTGGCGCTGTACGCCAGCCAGGAGTATCTCGACCGTTCGCCACCGCTGCGCAGCCGCGAAGACCTCGGTCGCCACGTCTGGATCGGCTATGTCGATGACTTGCTGTTCAGCCAGGAACTGATGTTCCTCAACAGCTTCTGCCGTAACCCGCAGGTGGTGTTTCACAGCACCAGCGTCATCGCCCAGCAACAGGCCGCTCGTTCCGGTTTGGGCATCGCCGTGTTGCCGTGCTACATGGCCAGCGCCGATCCCTGTCTGGTGCCGTTGTTGCCGGATGAGAGTATTCAGCGCAGCTACTGGATCAGCACGCGGCGTGAGCTGCACAAATCCGTGCGGTTGCGGGTGTTGTGGGATTACGTGGTGGAGTTGTGTTAGCGCGAGCAGGCGTTGTTGCTGGGATAACAAACATCAAAAGATCGTCCGAACGCGGCCCGATCTTTTGATCTTGGGAGAGTGTCAGATTCACTTGTCCACCGACACTCCGCCGCGAAAGGGAGCTTGCAGCATGACCGAAGATACAAAAGTGAAAGGCCCAGCGTCGTACTTCCCGTCAATCGAGAAAAAGTACGGGCAGCCAATCAGTCACTGGCTGGATCTGCTGGGAACAGTGAGTGCAAAGAAGCATATGGAAATGGTGGCTTGGCTGAAGACTGAGCATGGTATGGGGCATGGCCATGCGAATGCTTTGGTTGCGTATTATTTGGCGAGTTCACCCACCTAGAGATTGACGCCATCGCGAGCAAGCTTTTGCTCCTACAAGGGTTCGTGTTTCAAGGGAGAATTTCGAATGAGGTGCTGGCCAGGCGCTCTCCATTCACCAGCACGTGTACGGCGTGTTTGCCCACGTAGTGTTTGCGGGTGGTGAGTTCCTTGATCTGCTGGCTACGGGCGATGGTCTCGGTCGCCTTGCCGGGAAGCGTCAGCGCCTTGAGCTTGAACACCTTCGCCGACGTGCTGCCGTTGGCTTTTACGTAATCGATCGCGTAGTCGATCACCAGTCGCTGACTGTCCTGGACCGTGGATTTCACGGCGAAGGACAGGGTGATTTTTTCACCCAGACGAATCACCGCCGGTTCCACCTTCACATCGATGATCTCGACCTCAGGCTTGCCGCCCGCGCCAATGATCGCCAATGCGCGTTGGTTGCCCTGTTTGATCAGGCTGCGCAGGGCGTGTTTGGCGATCCATGCGGTGTGTTTGTTGTCCAGCGACCAGCCTTCGATCAAGTCCAGCACCCATTCTGGATGATCCTTGGTGATGTCGTTGAGGTGGTTGGCCACGGACTTGCGCACGTAGAGGCTGTCGTCGGCCTTGAGGTTGTCGAGGATCGCGGCCGCCAATGTCGGGTCAGCCTGAATCTGTTCCAGTCGAAACGACCACGGCAGACGCGGTCGGCTGCCTTCGCTGGCCAGGCGGCGGACGTGTTCGTTTTCGTCCAGGGACCACTCGCGCATGACCGCCAGGGAGCGTTCGATGTTGCTGCGCAGGAAATAGCGGATCGCGAACTCCGAGGAGCCGAAGGCGGTGAAGTATTTCAGCGCCTCCATGGACTGCTCGAAGGCATGTCCGCCGTACGTCGCGACGTAATGCGGCAATGAGATGCTGACGAAGCCGCTGTTCAAGCGCGGAGCGAGGGCGCGCAGCACCTCGAGCGTCTCTTCATAGCTCAACGGCAGGACCACGTGCAGGCACTCGCTGACCCGGGCCATGCGCTGCATGATCGATAACTCTGCAAGCCCGTCGTTGGCCATTTTCAGGAAGGCTTTGGCGTTGAACGCGGGGTAGACGGAGGTCATCTCGGTGGCGATGTGCTTGAGGCGGTCGGCGTTGAAGATTTCTTTCAGGGCGGGGTAGCTTTGCTCAGCCATAGTAGGTTCCTATTCCTAAATCAATCGTCGATCGTTCCCACGCAGAGCGTTGGGAACGATCAGTTACGCCTTGCCTGATTCTTCTTCCAACTGATCCGACTCAAACAGCCTCGCCAGTTCCGCCCGGGCTTCCTGCGCCGTCTGCAAGACCTTCGCCGCATCGTCATAAATCGCATGCTGGGCCTCAAGCACCTGCTCGTCGTGATGCTTGAAGCGCTTGATTCGCGCATCGGCCTGGGCCTGGGTCAGCCCCAGGCCGACCAGCGTGCGCCGGCTCATTTCCAGACTCGAATAATAGGTTTCCCGAATGGCCTCGGCGCCAAGGTCCACCAGCCGATGCACATGCTGACGGTTACGGGCCCGGGCGATGATTTTGATGTGCGGGTAGAGTTTGTGCACCAACTCGGCGGTCTTGATGTTGGTGTCCGGG
>NZ_JBBWCB010000162.1:0-10754 GCF_039888995.1 Pseudomonas rossensis
ATCTTGTAATTCGTTCATGCAATGAAGCCTCGAGAATGATGCGCTTCTATGACAGACAACCATCTGTCGGGGTCACGCGCCAGATGCAGATACCCGGTTTTCCATGCCGGAGGAATTCTCAGCAGCCCAGGGGGTCCACCTTAGTAAGGCCTACAGTATGAGGAATTGCCATGACTGAATCACGACGTCCGTACGATGCGGTGCAACCCGAGCCCATCGATGACAACGAAGACCGCATGGGCTCGATGCATGAGCTGGATTTCGACGAGGAAGAACCCAGCGCCAAAATCGGCGACGAGCTGCCGCAAACGGAGCGTGAACGCCTGATGCCTCGGGAACGCGTACGTGAAGCCGGCATGACCGGTGCCTCGACCGATGACCATGAGTCCACCGACGACGACATGAGCCCGGAAAACCTGATCCGTGAAGACGGCGCACGGGATGCTCATGAGGCCGGCGAAGGCGAACAGGCCGATTGGGATTTGAGTATTGTCGATGAAGACGACATTGGCGGTGGTAATGGGCTGGATGAAGCGGAAATGGCGCAACGCGATCCGATAGACGGTAATCGTTGATTCTCTAGCGCCTAACAAGCCGCCATCGCGAGCAAGCTCGCTCCCACAGTGGATCTGTGTCGTACACAAATTTCGTGACTGACATAAAACCTGTGGGAGCGAGCTTGCTCGCGATGGCGTTTCGACGATGCGTCTAAGGCTCAATCCACCAAAGTGCAGGCCATGACGACAGCATCTTCCCGCCCACCCACCGCCGGGTAGTAATCGCGTCGACGACCAATCTCGTTAAACCCATAACGCTCATACAACTTGAACGCGCCACGGTTGCTGTCACGCACTTCCAGAAAACACTCCCGCGCCTTGGCGTCATACGCCCGGGACATTAAATGCTCCAGCAACGTCAAGCCCAGGCCACGGCCCTGGTTCTCCGGTTTGACGGTGATGTTCAGCAGATGCGCTTCATCAAGGATGATCTGCACCACCCCGTGGCCGACCTGCTGCTGGCCTTCAAACATCACCCATATCTGATATTTACCCAGCCCATCGAGAAAAATCCCGCGAGTCCAGGGATGGCTGTAAGCCGCGTATTCGATTTTCAGTACAGCGTCCAGGTCCGCCTCGATCATTGGGCGGAACGATACAGCGTCACTCATTCGATTCTTTCCAACGCGCCATCAGCCGACGCATGGCTTGCCAGACATCAGCCTTACGCTGTGGCTCTTCCATTAATAATTCCAGACCCGGCAGGGCCCAGACCGAGCCCAGGCCTTCGACCTGGAGTTCACGGTTGAAGGATTCGGCGTTCGCCTCACCGGCGAAACGCACCGCCGGCAAGCCGATCAGCCACACGCAGACACACGGTGCGTCTTCCAGCCGGGCCGAGAGAAAACCTTGCACGAAGTCGCGAGCGGCTTCCGGGCCTTGATCCATGGTGCCCCGAGACAACAGCGGCCAACGCACCGGCTCGCCGACGATCTGCGGGCTGTCCGGCAGACCGGCGGCGCGCAGCATGTCTTTGAGCAATAGATAGGCAGGGTCACGGGTCTGGAACGATTCGCCTGTGGGTAACTCCACCAGCAGCAGGCAACGCCCGGCCCGCAGCAATTGCAGAGCGAAACGCGGTGGCGGCACGACTGGCGCCTTGGTCACAACCGGAGCGGCCTCTTCTTCAACCTTGGCATTCGTGCGCGTGCTGGCCAACGATGGCCGTGGCACCTCGATTTTCACCCGTTCGACCGGTTTGGCCACAGGTTCCACGGGCGCCTCAGCCACTGGCGCCGGCGCCACCGGGGCGACGACCAACGGTTCGGGCATCTCCAGCAGTTCGGGGCGCGAGGGCGCAGCAAAGGGCAATTCGGTGCGCGGCAGCCAGTTGACCACCTGCATGGCGGTCAAATAAGCGCGGCGACGGGACTCGATAAGCAAAGGTCGGCCACTTGTGGATAACTAAAGTGCGGTGATTCTACCGCCCTTCGCTCAAGATCGCCCACGCTTGATCGATAGAAAGCCAACTGTCCGTCCCGAGAGTGAATCGCAACGGGCGTGATGCAGTACAATCGCTGCTTTTAATTGCCAACCAGCCGGCCATTCCGATGATCGAACCCAAGCGCGTCTTGCGCGCCCTCGCTGAACACTGGGCACTTCTGGAGCCACTGTGCGAGCACTTCGACCAAGGCACCTTGAGCCTCAACGAATTGCGTTCACAGTTGGCCGCCCAGCAACTGGACAGTACGCCGCAGGACATCACCAGCCTGCTGGACGTGTGGATCCGCCTCGACATTCTGGTGCCCGTGGCGAAAAGCCCGAACCGTTTCGAGCTCAACGCGCAAATCCACGACTTCCTCGCTTACCTGCGCCGTGAGCACCGTCTGGGCCTGTGCCTGGAGATCGAAGCCTATTTGCGCCACCTCGAACGCCTGGCCGGTTATATCCAGGACGCCTTCGACATCCGCGACGGCCACGACCTGGCGCGCCAGTTGCGCCTGCTCGACATGCGCGTACGGGACGTATTGAAGAAACTCGCCAACGACGAACAGGCCCTGGTGGCCGTCGCCGAGCGCGCCAAGACCAGCGACCGGCAGATTCCCCTGCGTCAGCGTTACGCTGAAGTGCTGGCGACCTGGGACGAATACGTCGAGCCGATGATTCAGTTGGTGAACGCCGACGGCGCCTTCGAACAAGGCGTGCGCAAGGTCGAAAACGTCCTGCTGAAGATGCTCACCGAACAGCAGCGCCTCGGCCACCTGGTCGATGACGACATGCTGCTGCGCACCCACGCGCGCATCCTCGAAATGCAGACCAGCGCCCAGCTGACCCTGCGTCATGCCCGCGAACTGCTGCTGCCGCTGCGTGAAGAAGCCCGTCGACACAACGCCGTGACCCGCGGCGCGGCGCTGGCTTTGTCGGCCATCCGGCGCAAAGGTATCGATGCGGTGCCACAAGCGGCGATGCCGATGTTCACCCGACCGCAAAGCACGTTCCTCGGCAGTGCCAGTCAGGTCGAAGCCTACGTTTATGCTTTGGCCCGTTTCGAGCCGAAACCGGCGCGCTTCCCCAAGGCCCACAAGACGCAGAAAGGCGAAACGCCGCGCGCGCCACGCACGGTTCGGGAAATGCTCGAACGTTGCGAAGACGCCCTGCCGATGCCGGACCTGATGACCTGGTTGCTGGAGCAGGAACCGGACGGCGCCACCGACGAATTGCTTTATTGGTTCTCGCGCCTGTCGCGGGAAAAGCGCTTCACACGCGAGCGTCTGGAACGCCGCGATTACCACACTCACGAGCACCAGGTCAGCCTGCGCTCCTTCGCCCTGCTCTCGGCCCGCGACACCGCCGAGGATTCTGCGAGCACTCCAAATGCATCTTGATCTATCCGAACTGTCTCAACTCGCGCCGATTTTTCGCGAGCTGTTCAAGGGCTACCACGTCAGCCGCCGCGACCCGGAGCTGTACGCGCAACTGTCGAACTTCCAGGACCAGTACCGCACGCTGTTTCGGGCGTTGGGCTATGAACTGGTCTGCGACACCCGTGGCTTCTATTACTTCGTACCGGACCTCGCCGCTGCGGCGGTGAACAAAACCGCGCAACGTCTGGCGTTGTTCACGTTCATTCTCGTCGAACACCTGGCCGACCAGGGCCGCGACCCGGTCGCTGTGCTCGACGGTGGCAGCCTCGGCCGCGATGAGTTGCCATCGCTGCTGGAGAAATACCGCGACCTGTTTATCCAGGCCGAAGTGCAGACCGTCGAAGAACTCGAAGAAAAAATCATGCGCCGCATGACCCAACTCGGTTTCGCCGGCGAAGAAAACGGCATCTACCGTTTCCTGCCGCCGATGCACCGCTTCCTCGATGTCTGCCTGTCGGTCCAACAAGACCGTGATCTGGCCGCCAGCCTGCATAGCGTCTTGCCTCTGCCGGTTCCGGTGCTGATCGATGACGACAGCGACGAAAAGCTTTTGGAAACCGATGACCCGCTCGATCTCAGCGACTTTGCTGAAGAAAGCGAAGAAGACGCCATGGCCCGCGCCATTGCCGAAGAACAGGAGACCGACGCATGAGCAAGGAACGCTACGGCATTCGCCGCTTCGCCCTTTTGAACACCGCCGGTTACAGCCTCGGCCTGTTCCCGCTGGAAGAACCGTTGTCGGTTTACGGCGCGAACAACCTCGGTAAATCCGCCTCGATCAACGCCTTGCAGTTCCCGATTCTGGCGCGCATGTCGGACATGAGTTTCGGCAAGTACAGCCTGGAACAATCCCGTCGTTTCTACTTCGCCTCGGACACCAGTTACATCCTGGTCGAAGTCTCGCTGCCTCACGGTCCACATGTGATTGGTGTGGTCGGTCGCGGCCCGGGCGGTGGTTTCGGTCACCAGTTCTTTGCCTACGCCGGCAAACTGGATCTGGCCCATTACCAGAAAAACGACACCTGCCTGCGTCAGAAAGAATTGTTCACCAACCTTGAGCGCGAAGGCCTGAAAGCCTACGAGCTCAAGCCGGATGAACTGCGTCGCTTGCTGGTGGGCGGCCACACGTCGATCCCGCTGGACCTGACGCTGATCCCGTTGCGCTCCACCAGCGAGCAGAGCCTGAAGACCTTCCGCGCACTGTTCATCAACCTGCTGCACATGCGCGAAATCACCGCAGCCAAGCTCAAGCAACTGTTTCTCGATGCGTTCGAACACAGCCTGCGTTCCGGTAGCGTCGACTACATCGCCGCGTGCGAAGAAGCGTTCCGCGATGTACGACGCATGGAGCAGGACTACAACTCGCTGGTGACTGCCGGCCCATTGGTCGAAGCCCTTGCGGCAGGCGTGACCCAGCGCAATATCCTGCGCGGCAAACTGCACCGGATCTCGCCACTGCTCGATTCCCTGCTTGGCACCTGGTCGGACTACGCCAGTGCGCGCAAGGAAGAACTGACGATTCAGGCCGAGCACTACCGCAACGAGCAAGACGCGCTGCAAAACGATCAGCGTGGCGGCACTCAGGAGCTGATGCGCCTGGAGCGGGAAATCACCGGCATCCAGCGCTGGCTTGGCGAGTTGTCGGTGCTCAAGCATCGCTTCGCCTTGGTCACTGACGTCAAAGTCCTGGAGCAGCAACTGCTCGCGGCCAAGGACGCGCACGACGAACTGGCCGGTGCGCTTGCGCAGTCGCGACAGTTCAGCGCCGAAGATCTGGAAGAGCGTCTGCGGGACCTGGAAAAACGCCTGAAGTCGGTGAAACAGCAACTCGATCACGCCGACAACAACAGCTACGCTCGTCTGCGTGAAGAGTTCTCGCAACAGGATGTCGAGCGCCTGATGCGTTTGTTCAACAGCGCGTTGTTCAGCCTGCCGTTGGGTGAGCACGGTATTACGCTGGACGAGGACGGCCAGTGGGTCAAATCCATGGAACTGATTCTCGACGGCTTCAAGGGCGAGCGCTTCGAAGTGCCGGGCCTGTCCATCGACATCTCGCACATCGAGCCGCCGGCCCTGCAAGCCTTGGCTGACCGCGCCGCATTGCGCGATCAGAAAGAGCGTCTGGACAAAGAACTCAAGCAACTGAAAACCCAGCAAGCCGTGGCAGCCGACCGCGCCGCGAGCAAGACCCAGACCGAAGCGCTGTACCAGCAAGTGCTGGATGCGCAGAAAGCGCTGGAAGATTTCCGCCGCGCGCAAACCCTGAGCGCCGAGGAAGGCGACAAGCTGGAGCAACTGGCGCAGATGGAAGCGGCGCAGGACGAGTTGAAGCGTTCCAGCGACGCCTTCACCGAACGCGTCCAGCAACTGTCGGCCAAACTGCAACTGGTCGGCCGGCAGATCGGCGACATGGAAGCCAAGCAACGCACCCTCGACGACGCCCTGCGCCGCCGTCAGCTGTTGCCCGCAGACCTGCCGTTCGGTACGCCATTCATGGACCCGATCGACGATTCCATGGACAACCTGCTGCCGTTGCTCAATGACTATCAGGACAGCTGGCAGGGTTTGCAGCGCAGCGATGGTCAGATCGAGGCGCTGTACGCTCAGGTCCGCCTCAAAGGCGTGGCCAAGTTCGACAGCGAAGACGATATGGAGCGTCGCCTGCAACTGCTGATCAATGCGTACGCGCACCGCACCGACGAAGCCCTGACCCTTGGCAAAGCCCGTCGTGCGGCCGTTACTGACATCGCCCGGACCCTGCGCAACATCCGCAGCGACTACGACAGCCTTGAGCATCAACTGGCGTTGTTCAACCGCGAGATCAACAAGCGTCAGGTCTCCAACCTGCAAAGCTTCCGCATCGTGCTTGCACCGAACAAGGAAGCGCTAAAGCACATCGACCAGATCATCCACAGCGCCGGCCAGTATGAAGAAGGCGAAACCCTTTCGGTCTTCGACCTGAGCCAAAGCGCGGATCAGGACAACAAGAACGAAGAAGCCAAGGAATACCTGGCGCGTCTGGTGGCGGCTAACCACAACCAGCTCGGTCTCAAGGACTTGTTCGAGCTGGCGTTCGAGATCACCAAGGTCAACGGATCGCCTGTGATTCACACCGACATCGATGGCGCCGCATCCAACGGCACCACGATGACCATCAAGGCGCTGACCAACATGTACTTGTTGCTGCACTTGATGGACCGCGACCAGGCCGGTCGCGTGCGCCTGCCGTACTACCTCGACGAGGCAGCGGACATCGACGAGAAGAACCAGGCAGCGCTGTTGGAAACCAGTCTGCAACTGGGCTTCGTACCGATCCTGGCGAGTGTGAAGCCGCAGGTCTGCGCCAGTGTCGCCATCGACCTGGAAGGCGGCAGCGGGCCGAACGGGATCTACATCGACGAGGCGGACTGGAAGTACATTCGTCGTCACGATGAAGTGAAGGCTGCCGTTAATGTTGAAGCGGATGAACCGGAGCTGGATGCGGTCTGATTTGCGTTAATCGAAGGCAGTAAAAAAGGCCGCGATCCAATGGATCGCGGCCTTTTTCATGCCTGCTGTTTTGGGCTTACTTGCCGATTGAAATCTTCGGCGCCCAGGTCAGCCATTCATCTTCGAACTTATCGAACAGCGGGAACGTTTGCTCAGCTCGCGCCGGACTGCCCATGCGCTCGCCGTCCGGCGTGGCGAAAGCGATGCCGCCCTGAATCAGCGTCTCCAGCGATTCGGTACGCATCGTCGCCCCTTTGAACAAGCCGTAATCAAAGCCAAAACCACTGGAGTTCCAGAAACGCGTGCCGCTGCGCACCAACGGCGCGTACTTCGGCTCGATCAGGATGTGCACCAACACACGGTCCGCCGTCTGGCCCAGCTCATAACCCGTCACTTTACCCACGGTGATTTCGCGATAGGTGACCGGCACACCTGTTTTCAGCGAACCACGGCGGGCAGCGCTCAACACCAGACTCAAACCGGCTTCTTGTTTAGCGGTTTCCGGCGGATTGGCCAGGGCCACGAAATTTTTCTGCGGGCCGAGGTTCTTCGCGGCCGGTTGCACTTCGATGTATTGTCCAGTGACCAGCGTTTCGAGGTTGGACGTCTTGATCAGACCCAGTTCAGGTTTGACGACCCAGAACTGACTGCCGACCCGAGCGATACGCTCCGGAACTTCTGTGATTCGTGCAGTCAGCAGCACTGATTGCAGGTCATCGCTGAGGTCGACGTCTTCAATCTTGCCGACATCCAGGCCTTTGAAGCGAATGGGCGTGCCACTGCGCAAACCATCGGCGCGATCAACCCTGATCGTTACCACGGCGCCTTTTTGCGTCGCGTCATCATGACTGGCGAACAAACGGAAACGCGGAATCCGCTTCTGCAACGGCGCCTTGGCTTCCGGGGTTTCGAAGGCAATGCCGCCGGCCATCAGGCTTTGCAGCGACTCACTTTTGACCTGGATTCCGCCGGTCAGTCCACCCGTGAGCGTGATACCGCTGGCATTCCAGAACCGTGTCGAGGCGTTGACCAGCCCTTCGTATTCCTTCTCGATATGCACACCAATCACCAACTGCTTTTTAGTGCGTGAGAACTGATAGCTCTGGACCGAACCGACCTTGACCTGTTTGTAGAGAATCGGGCTTCCGACCTCCAGCGAACCGAGGTTTTCGGTGAACAGCACCAGGTGCAATCCTGGCGCACGCAAGTCGAGCGGCGGTGCCTTCGGCCGTGCCACAAACTCGCGCTGCGGTGCGGCGCCTTTGTCTCCTGGACGCACGGCGATGTAGTTACCTTTGACCAACGCTTCGAGACCGGTGATACCGGCAAGCGAGATCGACGGTTTGACCACCCAGAATTGGGTTCCTTCGACCAGGTAATCTTCAGCCAGAGGATCGAGGGTCAATTCGGCGGTGGCACTGGATAGATCAGGATCGATCTTGAGCGCTTTCAGATTGCCGACCTGGATGCCTTTGTACATAACCGGTGTGCGACCCGCCTGCATTCCTTCGAAGTCGCTAAGTTTGACCTTGACCCGAATACCGGCGGCGGCTGCATCGAAATCTTCGTAGAGACGGAATGGCAGACTCGGATCGGTGGGCGGACTGTCCTTGCGGTTCTCCGGCGTGGCGAACGCGATACCTCCGGCGACGATGCTCGCCAGGGACTCGCTGCGCACCTTCACACCCGACAGGTTGGCGTCGATGCTGATGCCGCTGGCGTTCCAGAAACGCGTGTGTTTGCGCACCAGCTTGGCGTAGGTGGGCTCGATGAAAACTTTGAGTTCGACGGTGCTTTGGTCTTCGGACAGCAGATAACTTTTGATCTGGCCGACCCTGATCTGCTTATAGAACACCGGGCTACCGCGATTGAGTGAACCGAGGCGATCAGCCTTGATGGTCAGGTGCAGACCGGGCTGGGCGTCCGACAGCGGTGGCTCTTCGGCCAAGGCTTTGAACTTGCGCGTCGGCTCACCCTCGCCCGGGCTTATCGCGACGTAGTTACCCGAGACCAGCGTCTCCAGGCCAGTGATGCCGGCCAGGGTCACGCTCGGCTTGACCAGCCAGAAACGGGTGCTGGTCCGCAGGTATGGCTCCACGTCCTTATTCATCTCGACGGTGGCGATCACGCCTTTAGAGTTGCCTTCGTCATCGAGTTTGAGGGTCTTCACCTTACCCACCGACATGCCTTTGTAGACGACTTCGGTCTTGTTGGCCTGAATGCCTTCACCACTTTCGAAACGCACCTGAATCTCGATGCCAGTCTCATTGTAGGCACGCCAGCCGAGCCAGCCGCCGATGATCAGGGCGATGAGGGGCAACACCCAAATGGCTGACCAGTTCGAGGCCGGTCGGGTTTTTGCTGTAGGCAAATCAGTCATGGTCGTCGTCCGACTCCGTGTTATCCCAAATCAGTCGGGGATCGAAAGTTACTGCGGCAAGCATCGTCAGAATCACCACACTTGCGAAAGCGATGGCGCCAAGATTGGCTTCGACGCTGGCAAGCCGTCCGAAATTCACAACCGCCACCAGGATGGCGATCACAAAAATATCGAGCATCGACCAGCGGCCAATGAACTCAATAAAGCGGTACATCCAAATGCGTTGGCGAGCCGACAGTGGCTGGCGGCGCTGCACGGAAAACAGCAGCAGTGCGATGCCCACCAATTTGAACGTTGGTACCAGAATACTGGCGATAAAAACCACGGCGGCGATTGGAATCATGCCGTGTTGAACCAGTTGAATCACACCGGACATGATCGTGCTGGGATCCCCCTGCCCCAGTGAACTGACGGTCATGATCGGCAGCACGTTGGCCGGGATGTAGAGAACCGCCGCGGTAACCAGCAACGCCCAGGTACGCATCACGCTGTTCGGGCGACGGGCGTGAACCAGGGCACCGCAACGGGTGCAGACCTGTTCGTCAGTGTCGGCTTCCTGCTTGTTCAATTCATGGCATTCGGCACAAATCAGAATGCCTGCATCAATCGCCCGCATGGGCATCCTCTCCTGATAAAGCCTGCCAGATCTGATGGGGCGACATCACAACCTCCAACCAGACCTGAACCAACAACAAACCGATAAAGCACGCCAGGCCAAGCCCGACGGTAATTGCTGCCATATCTGCCAGTTTGACGATCGCCACCAGTACGCCCATGAGGTAGACCTCGAGCATCCCCCAATCGCGTAAATGGTGATAAATGCGGTAGAGCAACAGGCCGTAACTGCGTCCGATATCAAAACGAATACTCAGCAGTACAACCAGTTGGCACAGCAACTTGAGCAGCGGGACTCCCATGCTGCAGAGAAACACCACGACTGCAACGCCCTGCATTCCGGTATCGAACAGGCCAACAACGCCGCTCCAGACGGTGTCATGCGATGACTGCCCGAGTAGATGGAGCTGCATGATGGGTAAAAAGTTCGCCGGGATATACAACAACAGAGCGGCGAGAACCAACGCGAGACTGCGCTGTACGACGTTATGCCGATGGGCGTAGAGCTCGTAACCGCAGCGCGGACAGAGGGCTTTCTCGCCATGGGCGAGTTCGGGCTTGCGCATCAGCAAGTCGCACTCATGACACGCTACCAAGTCGTCCAGCGGTAAATCTGACAGCCCAGGGGCGTCAACCGGATCTGGCATAAAGGCTCTGGCTCCGAAAAAGTTGGACCTATTCTAGTGTCATGGATCGAAAATAACTGTGCAAATTTGTGCTTTAACTGAAAGCCACTTTCCTGCGGGCAAAACAAAACCCCTACCTGCATACGCAGATAGGGGTTTCGGAATTTAATCTTGACGATGACCTACTCTCACATGGGGAAACCCCACACTACCATCGGCGATG
>NZ_JBBWCB010000163.1:0-10644 GCF_039888995.1 Pseudomonas rossensis
GGATTCACGACTGCTGCGCAGCCGAACGCAGGCTTCGCCAGCTGCTACAAGGTTGTGTTCAGCCGCGTGGATGGTGTTTGGCATGCAGGTCCTGCAAACGTGCGCGGGCGACATGGGTGTAGATCTGCGTGGTCGACAGATCGCTGTGGCCGAGCAGCATTTGCACTACCCGCAGGTCGGCGCCGTGGTTGAGCAAGTGGGTGGCAAAGGCATGACGCAGGGTATGCGGCGACAGCGACTTGCCGATCCCGGCAACCTTGGCCTGGTGCTTGATGCGATGCCAGAAGGTCTGCCGAGTCATCTGCTCGCCGCGCTGGCTGGGGAACATGACATCACTGGGACGCCCGCCAAGCAGCTCCTGGCGGCCATCGCGCATGTAACGCTCGACCCAGACAATCGCCTCCTCGCCCATCGGCACCAGCCGCTCCTTGCTGCCCTTGCCCATCACTCGCAGCACGCCTTGGCGCAGATTGACCTGCTCCAGCGTCAGGCTGATCAGTTCCGTCACACGCAAGCCGCAGGCATAAAGCACTTCGAGCATGGCGCGGTCACGTTGGCCGATGGCTTCGCTCAGGTCAGGTGCTTTTAACAAGGCCTCCACATCCGCTTCCGACAAGGATTTAGGCAGTGGTCGACCCAGCTGCGGCATATCGACACGCAAGGTCGGATCGACTGCAATCAGCTTTTCCCGCAGCAAATAGCGATAGAAGCCACGCACGCCGGAGAGAAATCGCGCCGTCGAGCGGGGTTTGTAGTTTTGCTCCAGACGCCAGGCCAAGTGATCGAGGATCAATTCGCGGCCGGCGTTGATCAAATCCAGCCCCTTCTCCTGCAGCCAGCCGTTGAACAGGGCCAGGTCGCTGCGATAGGCATCGCGGGTGTTATCGGAAAGACCTTTCTCCAGCCATAGGGTGTCGAGGAACTGGTCTATCAGTGGATGATCGATGGCGGGCATAAAGGCTCAGGCAAGACCGACAGTACGGTCAGGGAAGATAAATCGCAGGCAACAAAAAAGCAGCCCGTAGGCTGCTTTTTTCTGCATCGGAAGCTGGACTTAAGCCAGTTTTTCCTTGATGCGAGCTGCTTTACCGGACAGGTCACGCAGGTAGTACAGCTTGGCTTTACGTACGTCACCGCGACGTTTAACGGCCATGCTGTCGATTTGCGGGCTGTAGGTCTGGAAAGTACGCTCTACGCCAACACCGTTGGAGATTTTACGAACGGTGAAAGCACTGTTTACGCCGCGGTTACGCTTGGCGATAACAACACCTTCGAACGCTTGCAGACGCGAACGGTCGCCTTCCTTCACTTTCACCTGAACGACAATGGTGTCGCCCGGGGCAAAGGTAGGGATCTCTTTGGTCATCTGCTCTGCTTCGAGTGCAAGGATGATTTTGTTAGTCATGCTGTGCTCCTAAGGTAAATCGTCGGATCTACCATCGATACGTTGTTAACTATCGTCCCGCTCGCGGATGTATTCCTCGAGCAGCTTCTTCTCTTCTCCAGAAAGCGAGCGGCTTTCCAGAAGATCGGCGCGTCGTTCAAAGGTCCTACCAAGGGACTGCTGTAAACGCCAACGCCGGATATGCGCGTGATTGCCACTTAGCAACACGTCGGGAACACGCTGATCCGCATACACCTCCGGTCGGGTGTAGTGCGGGCAATCCAGCAAACCATCCGTAAAGGAATCTTCCTCGGCGGAGTCCGCATGCCCTAAAGCTCCAGGCAGCAGTCGTGTAACCGCATCGATCAGGACCATCGCCGGCAGCTCGCCGCCAGACAGTACATAGTCGCCAATCGACCACTCTTCATCGACATGAGCCTCTATAAAACGCTCGTCAATGCCTTCATAGCGGCCGGCAATCAGGATCAATGCATCCAGATTCGCCAACTCGCGCACCGCCGACTGAGTCAGTTGACGGCCTTGGGGGGACAGGTAAATTACCTTCGCCGCCTCCCCGGCTGCTGCCTTGGCCTGAACCAACGCATCTTCCAGGGGCTTGATCTTCATCACCATGCCCGGACCACCGCCAAATGGGCGATCGTCCACAGTGTGATGTCGATCCGTCGTGTAGTCTCGCGGATTCCAACAGGTGAGCTGCAAGAGCCCCTGTTTCACCGCACGACTGGTGATGCCGTACTCGCTGATGGCGGAGAACATCTCGGGAAACAAACTGATCACTTCTACGCGCAAGTTAGCCACGCTTAGAAATCCGCGTCCCAATCCACCTTCATCTCGCCTGCGGCAAGGTCGACGGCCAACACGCATTGCTCTGTATAGGGCAACAGGCGTTCGCGATCATCCAGGCTGCCAGCGCAAGGCTTGACCACCATTACATCATTGGCGCCGGTTTCCAGAAGATGATCGATTTTCCCGAGCAATTGCCCGAGTTGATCAATGACCTTCAGACCTTCCAGCTGGTACCAGTAGTACTCGCCGTCGGTCAATTCAGGGAACAGGTTGCGCGGCACGCAGATCTCATAACCGGCCAGAAGACGCGCTTCTTCACGATCATCAAGACCCTTGAGCTTTGCGACCAGGAACTTGTCGTTCCCACGTCCGCTGACCAGCTCGACCTGTTTCACATTACCTTCGCGCTTGAGCGTCCAGGTTTTGTACTGCAACAGGTTTTCAGTCGGATCAGTAAAGGAATACACCTTCACTTCGCCGCGAACGCCATGAACCGAATAAATTTTGCCGATAACGATCAAATCATCAGCAACAGCTGGCGTCGCGTTCATATTGCTCAGGCCGCAGCCTTAGCCGCGTCCTTCAACAACTGAGCAACGCGCTCAGAAGGTTGTGCACCAACGCTCAGCCAGTAGGCTACGCGCTCTTGGTTCACGGACAGACGGACTTCTTGACCACGAGCAACAGGGTTGAAGAAACCAACCTGTTCCTTGTGCGAACCGTCGCGCGGGTTGCGGCTGTCGGTTACGGTCAAGTGGTAAAACGGGCGCTTTTTGGAGCCGCCAAGGGCAAGACGGATTGTTAGCATGTGAACATCGTTCCTGTAGTCGGTGCTGCAAATCTAAAGGCACAGCGGGCATAGGTGCCCGAAAGGCCGCATATTCTAAGGAATATCCGGACTTTTGCAAATGTCTTTTTCCGGCTGCCTATCGGCCGCCATCAAGATTTGCTATAGAGCCGTCGTTGAAAACGGCCAGTCAGCTCCCGCCAAGTGCGGGTTTGCTGGAGATCCCACTTCCGTGTGGGAGGTGCAAGGGCAAGCCCCTGCGTAAATTATTTACATTCTCGGCATGCCGCCGCCGGGCAACATACCGCCCATGCCGCGCATCATTTTGGCCATTCCGCCTTTAGCGGAGAACTTCTTCATCATCTTCTGCATCTGCTTGTGCTGCTTGATCAAGCGACCGATGTCCTGCACCTGAGTGCCGGAACCCATGGCGATCCGGCGTTTGCGCGAACCACTGATCATCTCAGGGTCGCGGCGCTCGGCCGGGGTCATGGAATTGATGATGGCTTCCATCTGTTTGAACTGTTTCTCTGCCGCGCCTTGGGCGTTACCCATCTGCGCCAGGTTCATACCGCCCATGTTTGGCAGTTTGTCCATGAGGCCGCCGAGGCCGCCCATGTTTTTCATCTGTTGCAGCTGATCGCGGAAGTCTTCGAGGTCGAAGCCCTTGCCCTTTTTCAGCTTCTTGGCCAGTTTGTCGGCCTTGTCCTTGTCGAGGGTCTGTTCGGCCTGCTCGATCAGACTGAGCACGTCGCCCATGCCGAGGATGCGCGAAGCAATACGCTCAGGATGGAACGGCTCGAGCGCGTCGCTCTTCTCGCCCATACCGATGAACTTGATCGGCTTGCCGGTGATTGCGCGCACTGACAGTGCAGCACCGCCACGGGCGTCGCCGTCGACCTTGGTCAGGATCACACCGGTCAGCGGCAGCGCGTCGCCAAAGGCCTTGGCCGTGTTGGCGGCGTCCTGACCGGTCATGGCATCGACCACGAACAGCGTTTCGACCGGGTCGATCGCGGCATGCAGGGCCTTGATCTCGCCCATCATCTCTTCATCGATGTGCAGGCGACCGGCGGTATCGACGATGACCACGTCGATGAACTTCAGTTTTGCTTCTTTAATAGCCGCTTGCGCGATGTCGACCGGCTTCTGGCTCAGGTCGGACGGGAAGAAGGTTACGCCGACTTCACCCGCGAGCATTTCCAGCTGCTTGATCGCCGCCGGACGGTAAACGTCCGCAGACACGACCATGACCGACTTCTTCTTGCGCTCTTTGAGGAAGCGCGCGAGCTTGCCGACGGTGGTGGTTTTACCCGCCCCCTGCAAACCGGCCATCAGCACGACGGCCGGAGGAACGGCGCTCAGGTTCAAGTCTTCGTTGGCCGCACCCATCAGGCTTTCGAGTTCGGCCTGGACGATCTTCACGAAGGCCTGGCCCGGCGTCAGGCTGCGCGACACCTCGGTGCCGACGGCGCGTTCCTTGACCGAATTGACGAAGTCTTTCACCACCGGCAAGGCGACGTCAGCTTCGAGCAACGCCATGCGCACTTCACGCAGGGTGTCTTTGATGTTGTCTTCGGTCAGCTTGGCCTTGCCGGTGACATGGCGCAGCGTCTGCGAGAGACGGTCGGTTAAGTTTTCAAACATTGCGCGATCCTTTCAGGCCCTGTGTAGACCGGGATAATGGCGGCCCAGACCGGAATAAACATGTGCTCGGCGAGCCTGCGGCGTGGGCAGGTCGCGGATTATAGCGAAGACTGCGTCTGGCGGACACCTCGTCGTCAGGTTGCATGGTCTTTCGTGCTGCGGGGGTTCTATGCCAAACTCAGCGCCTTTCGGGCTTGCCTAACAGGATTTATGCTCCCCTTGTCACCCAGTTTGCTAACTACCCTCGCCGCCGCCAGCTTATATGCCGCTGCGACCCTCTATCAGGGCACTCGTCTGGCCACCGGTGCCAAGGCGAACAAACGCCTGCTGGTCACGCTCGGCGTGCTCGCCGTGCTGGCTCATAGCGCCAGTCTGTTCACCCACCTGCTGACACCGATTGGCCTGGGCCTGGATTTTTTCAGCGCCGCCAGCCTGATTGCCGCCGCGGTGATTGCCCTGACGCTGTTGGCCTGCTCGCGGATCCCGGTGGAAAACCTGCTTATATTGCTGTTCCCGCTCGGCGCCGCCACCGTGCTGCTCGCACAGTTCGCCCCCGCCGGCACAGTGCAGATCATCGACGAAGAACCGGGCATCCTCGCCCACATATTGTTGTCGATCCTCGCCTACGGCATGTTCACCATCGCGGTATTCCAGGCGTTGCTGCTGCTGGTTCAAGACCATCAGCTCAAGCACAAGCACCCGTCCGGCCTGATCAAGAACTTCCCGCCGCTGCAAACCATGGAAAGCCTGCTGTTCGGTTTCCTCTGGGCCGGCTGGACCCTGCTGTCGCTGTCGCTGATCTCCGGCTGGCTGTTCGTCGACAACCTGTTCGCCCAGCACCTGGTGCACAAAACCTTGCTGGCATGCCTCGCCTGGATCGTCTTCAGCGTGCTGCTCTGGGGCCGTAATCGCCTCGGCTGGCGCGGACACAAGGCCATTCGCTGGACCCTCGCCGGTTTCTGCCTGCTGATGCTGGCGTATTTCGGCAGTAAGCTGGTTCGTGAATACATCCTGCATATCTGACGGGCGGCATTAATGGACGACTTGCCCATAGGGCCGATGCTCGCGGTAGTGGCCCTGCTGATTTTATGGTCGGGGCTGTTTACCGCCATCGAAGCTGCGCAACAGTACTTGCTCGCCCAGCGGGCAGCTTCGCGTTCGAGCGACAAGCCGGTGGCAAAGCTGAGCTTTTCGCTCAATAGCCTGATCCTCTGCAACACCCTGTGCCGCGCACTGGTCGTGGTCATCAGCACCTTGCTGGCGATTTTCACTTGGGCGGAAAACGGTCCATGGGTGGCCTGCCTGGGGGCTGGCGCCGTGCTTCTGGTGTTCGCCGACTACCTGCCGCGCACCCTCGCCGTCCGTTATCCGGACGCAGTCCTGGCCCTGGGCAACACCTTGCTTGGCGCGCCACTGAAAATCATCTATCCCGCCGCCTGGTTGCTCAATGGCATAAGCCAACTGCTGATGCGACCGTTCGCCCGCAAAGTCAACGTGGTGCAGCAGAGCGAAGACGAGGCGCCGAACGAACGGCACGACGATCACGAACACGCCGTCTGCCGCCCACACCCGCTGTCAGGCATCCATGCGCTGGACAACATCACGGTCAACGACATTCTGGTGCCACGCAGTGACGTCGAAGGGGTCAATCTGGACGACTCCCTCGAGGAAATCATTGAGCAGCTTCGCGCCAATAAACGCACGCGCTTGCCGGTTTTCCACAGCGACATCAATCAGGTCGAGGCAGTGCTCAATACCCGGCAGATCCGCCATCTGCTGTCCGACGCCAGTCTGACCCGAGAAGCACTGCTGGCAGCCTGTCACGACCCCTACTTCGTGCCGGAAAGCACCCCGTTGCAACTGCAGCTGTTGAATTTCCACAAACAACAGCGACGCCTGGGCATAGTGGTCGACGAGTACGGCGAAGTGCTCGGTGTCGTGACCCTGGAAGACATTCTCGAAGAAATCGTCGGCGAGTTCGAAAGCCAGCACAGCCTGGATAACCCGCACATCCATCCACAGGCGGATGGCCGCCTGGTGATCGAAGGTGCGGCGTCGATTCGCGAATTGAACAAAAGCCTTGGCTGGCACCTGCCCAGCGATGGTCCGAAAACCCTCAACGGGTTGGTGACCGAGGCGCTGGAGACCATTCCGGAAAGTGCGGTATGCCTGAAGATCGGGCGTTACCGCCTGGAGATTCTGGAGACGGAAGACAATCGGGTCACGCGGGTGCTGATCTGGCATACGAGTTCGGCCCCAGCGGTTGTACCTGCACGATAGATCGCTAAAAGATCGCAGCCTTCGGCAGCTCCTACAGGGGAGCGCATTCCAGATGCAGGAGCTGCCAAAGGCTGCGATCTTTTTGCCCTTGTTGAATCATTAGCCTCCTTCCTATAATCGAACCGCTTACCCAAGCCCCGCCATACCCAAGTGCTACCCGCACTCTGCGTTAAGCCCACATCCCTGGGTGTTCGACCATAATAATTCGCTCCACTGGGGCACATGACTGTCAGGGATAACCGCATGACGACCAGCACGACTTATAACGACACCGCGCCTGCGCAACCGACGAACTCCGCCACCCGCGTGGCGACCGCGAGTTTCATCGGCACCGCCATCGAGTTCTACGACTTCTACGTCTATGCCACTGCCGCTGCACTGGTGATCGGTCCGGTGTTCTTTCCGCAAACCTCCGGCACGGCCCAGATGCTGTCGGCGTTCCTCACCTTCGGCATCGCCTTCCTGGCTCGACCGCTGGGATCGGCGCTTTTCGGCCACTTCGGTGACCGCATCGGGCGCAAGTCGACGCTGGTTGCCTCGCTGCTGCTGATGGGCGTATGCACTACGCTGATCGGCGTACTCCCGGGCTACGACAGCATTGGGGCCTGGGCGCCGATCCTGCTCTGCGTGCTGCGCTTCGGCCAGGGCCTGGGACTTGGCGGTGAATGGGGCGGCGCGGCGCTGCTGGCGACGGAGAATGCGCCAAAGGGCAAACGCGCCTGGTTCGGCATGTTCCCGCAGCTTGGCCCCTCGATCGGCTTCCTCGCGGCCAACGGCCTGTTTCTTACGCTGGCCATGACCCTGAACGACGAACAGTTCCGCTCGTGGGGCTGGCGGATTCCGTTCCTGCTCAGTGCCGCGCTGGTGATGGTCGGTCTGTACGTGCGCCTCAAGCTTCACGAAACCCCGGTTTTTGCCAACGCAATGGCTCGCCAGGAGCGGGTGAAGATCCCGCTGGTCGAGTTGCTGAGTCAGTACTGGGCGCCGATGCTGCTGGGGGCCGGGTCGATGGTGGTGTGCTACGCGCTGTTCTATATCTCGACAGTGTTTTCGCTAAGCTATGGCGTATCGACGCTCGGCTACACCCGCGAAACCTTCCTCGCGCTGCTGTGCTTCGCTGTACTGTTCATGGCCGCTGCCACCCCGCTGTCGGCCTGGGCCAGTGATCGTTACGGGCGCAAACCGGTGCTGATCATCGGCGGTGTGCTGGCGATTCTGTCCGGCTTCCTGATGGAGCCGCTGCTGACCCAAGGTTCGACCTGGGGCGTGGCGCTGTTCCTGTGCATCGAGCTGTTTCTAATGGGCGTGACGTTTGCGCCAATGGGCGCGCTGCTGCCGGAGCTGTTTCCAACCCACGTGCGCTATACCGGTGCGTCGGCGGCCTACAACCTGGGCGGCATTGTCGGGGCCTCGGCGGCGCCATTCTTCGCACAGAAGCTGGTGGCGATGGGCGGTTTGAGTTATGTCGGCGGGTATGTGTCGGGGGCGGCGGTGCTGAGCTTGATTGCTGTGCTGTGCCTGAAGGAGACGCGCAATAACGATCTGAATCGGGTTGCCTGACAGATCGCCATCGCGAGCAAGCTCGCTCCCACAGGGTTCTTGGTTGGCCACAGATTGTGTGTACACCCCAATTCCCATGTGGGAGCGAGCTTGCTCGCGATAGCCGCGACTCGGTTTACAGCTCTACAACAACAGCCTGAGAAGCGCGGGTTGCTTTAGCACGAGCAGCGTCAATTGACTCATCCCGCGCCAACGCCACACCCATCCGACGCTGACCATTCACCTCAGGCTTGCCGAACAGACGCAACGCCGTATCCGGCTCGCTCAACGCAGCACCGAGATTGGCGAAAGCCGTCTGGGTAGACTGCCCTTCCACCAAAATCACCGCCGAAGCCGATGGGCCAAACTGACGAATCAGTGGAATCGGCAGGCCCAGAATCGCCCGTGCGTGCAACGCGAACTGCGACAGGTCCTGGGAAATCAACGTCACCAGACCCGTGTCATGTGGACGCGGCGAGACTTCGCTGAACCAGACTTGATCACCTTTGATGAACAGCTCAACACCAAACAGACCACGGCCACCCAAGGCTTCAGTGACGGCTTTGGCAACGCGCTCGGATTCGGCCAGGGCAATCGGGCTCATGGCTTGTGGCTGCCAGGATTCCTGATAGTCGCCCTTCTCCTGACGGTGGCCGACTGGCGCGCAGAACGTAGTGCCGCCAACGTGACGCACGGTCAACAGGGTGATTTCGTAGTCGAAGTCGATAAAGCCTTCGATGATCACGCGGCCTTTACCGGCACGGCCGCCTTCTTGAGCGTAATCCCAGGCTTTGCGCACGTCATCGACGCTACGCAGCAGGCTCTGGCCTTTGCCCGACGAGCTCATCACCGGTTTAACCACACATGGGAAGCCGAGGTCTTCGACAGCCTTGCTGTAATCCTCAAAGGTGTCGGCGAAGTGGTACGGCGAGGTGGGCAGGTCCAGCTCTTCAGCGGCCAGGCGACGGATGCCTTCGCGGTTCATGGTCAACTGCGCGGCGCGAGCGGTCGGGATCACGGTGAAGCCTTCGGCTTCCAGTTCCACGAGGGTCGCGGTGGCAATGGCTTCGATTTCCGGCACGATGAAATGCGGCTTTTCGGCTTCGATCACGGCACGCAGGGCGGCGCCGTCTAGCATGTTGATCACATGGCTGCGATGGGCGACCTGCATGGCCGGGGCATTGGCGTAGCGATCCACGGCAATCACTTCAACGCCCAGACGTTGCAGCTCGATCACCACTTCCTTGCCCAACTCGCCACAGCCACACAGCAATACGCGGGTCGCGGCTGGCGACAATGGAGTTCCGATACGGGTCATCTCAGGTCCTCAAGAAGCGGATCATCGAGGGTCGCAGCGCCTGGCGCGCTTCCCATGGGGAGAAAGCGCGGCATTTTACATGAACCTGCGGGTTTGGCTTCAGCTGACGATGGCCTGTTTGCGCAAGCGCCAGGCCATGATCAACCACACGGCGGTCACGCCGGCGAACTTCGAGCCCATGGCGGTGAGGATCACGCCTGGAGTGAACGCATCGATCATGCCAAAGAAGATGAAGGTATCGAGGGGAATACTCAGGGCCGAACTTATCCACAGGCGGTCGTGCAAGGGACGCTTGGTGATGCTGAACACCAGCCAGTCGATGCATTCGGACACCGCGAACGCCGTGGCGCTGGCCAGCGCGATGGAAGGATCGGACGTCACGTAGGACAACACCAGCGCTGCCAGCATCGCCGCGATCGCGCCATGGCCGAAACGGGTTTGCACCATGTCGCGCAAAACGAACACCAAACCACCCCAGGCCGACCAGATGATGTCCAGGTGCGGAGCGGTGGAAAAGGCGTAGTTGATCAGCACGACGCTGCTGATGTAAGCGATCAGGAAGAGCATGGGGCGGCGGGATACCTGTCAATTTGGCGCACAGGGTACTTCAGCCATACACAAGCACCAAACCCAAACGCGAATCCTGTAGCAGCTGGCGGAGCCTGCGTTCGGCTGCGAAGCAGTCGTGAATCCTGAGTCCGCGGTGTGCCTGAATGACTGAATTGCCTGATTTTGCGACTGCTGCGCAGCCGAACGCAGGCTCCGCCAGCTGCTATGTATGGACTCGCCCCCACTGTCTACCCGCTTTTGAAAAACCGCCGCCCCGTTGCATCTATGTATCAGGCCTATTCGAGGAAGCCGACTTCGGCTTCTGGCCAAAAT
>NZ_JBBWCB010000164.1:0-10360 GCF_039888995.1 Pseudomonas rossensis
CCTTCTTTATGCAGCGCACGCAGGATGTTCAGCGCCGCCGCCGGGGTGTCGAGACCCACGCCATTGCCGATGCGACCGTCGCGGGTCGGGTAGTTGGCGAGGATCAGGGCGATGCGTTTTTCAGCGTTGGGCACTCGCGCCAGATCAATCCAGCGCCGCGCCAGTTCGGCGACAAAATCCATGCGCTCCGGTTGTGGCCGATAGCAGACCACATCGGATTGACTGCGCTCGCTGCGCCAGGCCAGGTCTTTGAAGCTGATCGGTCGGCTGATGATCCGCCCGTCCAGTTCCGGCAGCGCGATATGCATCGCCAGATCACGCGGACCGAGGCCTTGCTCGCTGGCGCGCCATCCCTGCTCGTTGTCCTGGGCGCAGATCGCCTGGATCACCGGAATGTTGCGGCGAAACGGTCGCAAGTGCGGCGCTTCGGGGCTGGATTGCGCGAAACCGGTGGTGTTGAGAATCACCCCCGCCTCGACTTCGTCCAACAGGTCCTCGATCACCGTCAGGCAGCCGGGCTCTTTCAAACTGGCCAGGGCAATCGGCAACGGGTTCAACCCCGCCGCTTGCAAGCGCTGACAGAAAATATCGATGAAACCGGTGTTCGCCGCCTGCAAATGCGAGCGGTAGAACAGCACCGCCGCGACCGGTTGATCGGCCTGCCAGTCGGCTTGCCAATCCTTCAGTTCAGCCGGGCTTTTTTGCGGGTGGTAGATCGCTGTGCGCGGCAGGGTTTGTGGCTCGGCCCAAGCGTAGTCGCGATCCAGCCAACGATTGGCGAGGCAGCGAAAAAAATCCAGAGCATTGCCCATGCCACCCTGACGCAGAAACTGCCAGAGCCGATCGCGGTCTTCCGCGCCCACCGTGCTTAGGTCGCTGAGTTCCGGGTCCGGGCGGTCATCGCCTGGCACCAGAATCAGTTGCACGCCGCGCTGGGACAACTCCACCAAGCGCTCGACGCCGTAACGCCAATAGGCGATGCCACCGTGCAGCGAAATCAGAATGACCTTGGCATGGCGCAGCACTTCGTCGACATACAGGTCGACCGACGCGTGGTTCTGCACCTGCATCGGGTTGGCCAGGCGCACGCTAGGGTAATCGTCGGGCAACTGCTGCGCGGCTTCGGCGAGCAGCGCCAGGCTGGAGTCGCCGCTGCACAGGATCACCAGCTCGGCGGGGGTTTGTCCAAGGTCGGCGATGTTGTCATCCGACACGAAACCGCCGGGCTGAGTCCTGAGCAGGTGCATGGCTTAAACGCTGAGCGCGGCGCGCAATTGCGCTTCAAGCAGAGTGGCGTCCAGCTCCTGACCGATCAACACCAGGCGCGTGGTACGCGCTTCGTCGGCGCCCCACTGACGGTCGAAATGCTTGTCGAAACGTGTGCCCACGCCCTGAATCAACAGGCGCATCGGTTTGTTCGGGATCGCCGCAAAACCTTTGACGCGCAGGATGCCGTGCTGGACCACCAGCTGGGTCAGCGCGTCCAGCAGCAGGCTTTCGTCGGCTTGCGGCAGTTCGATGGAGATGGAATCGAATGCGTCGTGGTCATGCTCATCGTGATGGCCGTCTTCACCTTCATGGTGGTGATCGTGATGGCTGTGACGGCTGTCGATGTGTTCTTCAGAACCGGCGCCGAGGCCGATCAGCACGTCCAGTGGCAGACGACCGCTGCTGGCTTCGATGACTTTCACCGCTGGCGGCAATTCTTCAGCGACTTCCAGGCGTACACGGGCCAGGTCTTCAGGGCTGATCAGGTCGGCCTTGTTGAGGATCACCAGGTCGGCGCTGGCGAGTTGGTCAGCGAACAGCTCGTGCAGCGGCGATTCGTGATCCAGGTTCGGGTCAAGTTTGCGCTGGGCATCGACCTGGTCCGGGAAAGCCGCGAAGGTGCCGGCGGCGACCGCTGGGCTGTCGACCACGGTGATCACCGCGTCAACGGTGCAGGCGCTGCGGATTTCCGGCCATTGGAAGGCTTGTACCAGCGGTTTTGGCAGGGCCAGGCCCGAGGTTTCGATGAGGATGTGGTCAAGGTCGCCGCGACGGGCGACCAGTTCGCGCATCACCGGGAAGAACTCTTCCTGAACGGTGCAGCACAGGCAGCCGTTGGCCAGTTCGTAGACGCGGCCGTTGGCTTCTTCTTCAGTGCAACCGATGGAGCACTGTTTGAGGATTTCGCCGTCGATGCCCAGCTCGCCGAACTCGTTGACGATCACCGCAATGCGGCGGCCCTGAGCGTTGTCGAGCATGTGCCGCAGCAAGGTGGTTTTGCCCGAGCCGAGAAAGCCGGTAACGATGGTGACGGGGAGTTTGGCCAGTGTTTTCATCGGATGCCCTTTGGCAAGGTGGCGGGCATACGGGACGACAATCGCTGCGACGGATGCGCGCGCGGAAGAGTTCGCCACCGGATCACCCCGCCCGGTTGTAGTGAGAATCTGTGTCGAGGCAGGTCTCCTGGCTGACGGTGTGCCGGGCTTGTGGGCCTGGCATTCACTGCGCCTTCCCGCGAACCCGTTGCACAGGGTTTGCAGTGGCGTGGCAGCGAACATCACCGTTCACAGTTGCGGGGGCAGCCGCGGCATCGACCGCGTTCCCTTCTTAGCTTCGGCAGACGCCGAAGAACCTCGAAAGCGCAAGGCTACGCATCGTGTGGGGGCGGGTCAATGTCCTACAAAGAGCCAATCATCATTCGGTTCCAACTGAGAACCCTTGCCAATTGACGCCCAACCCCCGCCCATGCTCTCCTACACGCCTTGTTACGGGTGCCCTTCACAGGGTGAAACGGGAAACCGGTGAATCATGTGCTTTACTCTAAAGTCATGTCAGTCCGGTGCTGCCCCCGCAACGGTAAGCGAGCGAAGCGTCAGATCCACTGTGCCAGCAGTTCGGCATGGGAAGGTGATGCTTGCAGGTCAAGGCGAAAGCCAGTGCCCCTCGTGAGCCCGGAGACCGGCCCGCAACACAAAGTGACCATTACGATCACTGAATAACAAACCCGCGGTGGGCGGGCGCTGTTTGAACCTCTGCGTGCCCGACTCGCAGGGGTCTTCCATGCGCTCTATATCACCCGCTGACAGACCAGAGGGAAGCGCCATGTCGATCATCAGCAGCACCGGCAGCAACACCGATAAGAGCACCGCCAGCACCACCAATACCCTGACTCAACGCCTGACCGCCGCCGTGTGCGCGTCGATCCTGGGTGCTAGCCTTGTGTATTTCGCCGGTTTCTCGCACATCGAGGCCGTGCACAACGCCGCTCACGATACCCGCCACAGCTCTGCATTCCCGTGCCATTGAGACTTGCCGACATGATCAAGCGTATTGCGCAAACCGCAGGGTTCACCGGGCTGCTGGCCGCCCTGTTGCTGACCCTGCTGCAAAGCTTCTGGGTGGCTCCGCTGATTCTGCAGGCCGAGACGTTCGAAAAATCCGAGCCCGCCGCTGTTGAAGTTCACGAACACGCCGCAGGTGCTGTCGCCGCTCACACCCACGATGCTGAAGCCTGGGAACCGGAAGACGGCTGGCAGCGCGTGCTGTCCACTACCGGCGGCAACCTGGTGGTAGCGGTCGGTTTCGCCCTGATGCTGGCCGGTCTTTACACCTTGCGCGCACCGACCAAAACCTCCCAAGGCCTGCTTTGGGGCCTGGCCGGTTATGCGACGTTCGTGCTGGCACCGACCCTCGGTCTGCCGCCTGAACTGCCGGGCACTGCCGCAGCTGATTTGGCGCAGCGGCAGATCTGGTGGATCGGCACGGCTGCCTCCACCGCTGTCGGTATCGCGCTGATCGTGTTCAGCCGTCACTGGCTGATGAAGATCCTCGGCGTGGCGATCCTGGCCGTTCCTCACGTGATCGGCGCGCCACAACCGGAAGTGCATTCGATGCTCGCTCCAGAAGCCCTGGAAGCTCAGTTCCAAATCGCTTCGCAGCTGACCAACGTGGCATTCTGGCTGGCCCTGGGCCTGATCAGTGCCTGGTTGTTCCGCCGCAAAAGCGATGGTCAGTACCACGCATGACTGAGATCAGCACAGCGCCGACTTTAGTGGTCGGCCTGGGCTGCCAGCGCGGCTGCCCCGTCAGCACGCTGCGGGCGCTGCTCGATCAGGCGTTACAGGCTCATAAAATTGAACTTCACCAGATCAAGGCCCTGGCCAGCATCGACCTGAAGCGCGACGAACCTGGCTTGATCGAATTGGCCGAACAGCTTGAGTTACCGTTGATGTACTTCAGCAGCGAACAACTGGCCGGCTATCAACCACAACTCAGCCACCGCTCGGACATCGCGTTCGAACGCACCGGCTGCTACGGCGTAGCGGAAAGTGCCGCCCTGGCCCTTGCCGAACAACTGACCCAGGCACCGGCAAAATTGCTGATTTCACGACAAAAATATGCCCAGGCCACCTTGGCATTGGCCTGCGCTGCATAAAATCCTCGATAATCCCCGCCATCGATCATGAGCAATCTTCATCTGAAGCCTTGCCCAGCCCCTTTTTCTCACAGGAACCGACGATGACCGTCTACTTCATTGGCGCAGGTCCCGGCGACCCGGAACTGATCACCGTCAAAGGCCAACGGCTGATTCGCAGCTGCCCGGTGATCATCTATGCCGGCTCCCTGGTGCCCGCCGCCGTGCTGGAAGGCCATCGCGCCGAACAGGTGGTCAATAGCGCCGAACTGCACCTGGAACAGATCATCGAGCTGATCAAATCCGCCCATGCCAATGGCCAGGACGTGGCCAGGGTGCACTCCGGCGATCCGAGTCTTTATGGCGCGATTGGCGAGCAGATCCGCTACCTGCGCGAACTCGACATCCCGTTTGAAATCATTCCCGGCGTCACGGCCACGGCGGCCTGCGCGGCACTGTTGGGCGCGGAACTGACGTTACCGGACGTGTCGCAAAGCGTGATCCTGACCCGCTATGCCGACAAAACCGCGATGCCCGCCGGCGAAGAGCTTGGCAGCCTGGCGCAGCATGGGGCGACCATGGCCATTCATCTGGGGGTCAATCATCTGGAGAAGATCCTGGTCGAATTGTTGCCGCATTACGGCGCGGACTGCCCGATCGCGGTGATTCACCGGGCGACCTGGCCGGATCAGGACTGGGTGGTGGGGACGCTTGAAGACATTGCCGCGAAGGTTGAAGCCAAGGGGTTTCGGCGCACGGCGTTGATTCTGGTGGGTCGGGTGTTGGGCAGTGATCACTTCAGTGAATCATCGCTGTACCGTGCCGGGCATGCGCATTTGTATCGGCCCTAAGATCAAAAGATCGCAGCCTCCGGCAGCTCCTACAGGAGAACTCATTCCCATGTAGGAGCTGCCGAAGGCTGCGATCTTTTAAAGCTTCACCCATAAAAAACGGCACTCACGGGTGCCGTTTTTTCGTTTCTGCAGCGAACACCTTACTTAGTAGTAGGCGTTTTCTTTCTGCGTGTGGTCGGTGACGTCACGAACGCCCTTGAGCTCGGGAATGCGCTCGAGCAAGGTGCGCTCGATGCCTTCGCGAAGGGTGACGTCTGCCTGGCCGCAGCCCTGGCAACCGCCGCCGAACTTCAGCACGGCGATGCCGTCTTCGACCACATCGATCAGGCTGACCTGACCGCCGTGGCTGGCCAGCCCCGGGTTGATCTCGGTTTGCAGGTAATAGTTGATACGCTCATTGACCGGACTGTCGGCGCTGACCATCGGTACTTTGGCGTTTGGCGCCTTGATGGTGAGCTGGCCGCCCATACGGTCGGTGGCGTAGTCGACTACCGCATCGTCCAGGAAAGCTTCGCTGAACGAGTCGATGTAGGCAGTGAAGCTTTTGAGCCCCAGCGCCGTGTCTTCAGGTTTTTCTTCGCCCGGCTTGCAATAAGCAATGCAGGTTTCGGCGTACTGGGTGCCAGGCTGGGTGATAAAGACGCGGATGCCGATGCCTGGGGTGTTCTGCTTGGAGAGCAGATCAGCCAGATAATCGTGGGCGGCGTCGGTAATGGTAATAGCGGTCATGGAAACTCCTCGCAGGCTTGGGCGCAGTTTACGCCAATCATCGCGCCGTACAAAGTCCTAGTATTTTTGTCGGGAAAGATGCGCCTGTCGATCAAAGATTCTCGTACCGGTTCATGTCCAGCACGCCCTCTTCCACCGGATCGGTCTCATGGACGTACCGGCTCAGGTCATGGAAGTAGAACCAGAACTGCGGATGGCTGCGGCGAATACCCCAGCGCTCGACGATTTTTTCGAAGCGATTAGCGTCCTTGGCGTTTTCCATCTCGCCCACGAACTCAGGCACTTGCTCGGCCGGAATGTTGAACATGAAGTTCGGATAGCTGCTGAGCACGCCCGGATAAATAGTCAATGTGTCGAGTCCTGGCTGATACCGCAGGGATTCACCGAGCAGGAACGCAACGTTACTGTGCGCGCGGTTGCGCAGCAGGCTGTAGACCTCGCGCTTGCCGCTCGCGGTTTCGATGCGCAGCAGGGTCGCTTCCGGCAACTGATCGATCACCTTCAGCCCGGCCGCCGGACGCGAAGTCAGGCGACTCAACGCCTGCTCGGCGCTCTGCGAGGCCAGATCTATGTTCGGCCGCGAGCAATAAGCACCGTCACAACGGTTGATCGGATCAGGCTTGGCGTTGAGGTCGCCGTAACGGGCCAGCAACTGCAGGGCGAAATCGCGTTTCGGGTCCTTTTCGTCCAGTACCAGCGCCGTCTCTTTGTCGTTATCGATGGACTCGTAGTCCAGCCACATCTTGAATTTGCCGCCGCTCTGGTACCAGTCGTCGAGGTAATCGTCGCGCGAATCGGCCGGCATCAAGCGCAGGAAGTTTTGCTCGGCACCGTTGCGGATCAGGTCGAAGTACAGGCGCGTTTGCGCCTGATGGGAGACGTTACCGAACACGTCGAAGTTGACCGCCAACTGGTAATACGTGCGCTCCAGCAGCGGGAAGTCGAACAGCCACATCGTTTGCGGCACGTCACCGATCAGGCCTTTGTTCACCGAGGCACTGTCGAAATGCCGGAAGATCGTCAGCAAGGCGTTATCGTTGCCAGCCCATAAGGTCGACCAGCTCGGCGCCGGCGCATCGGCGTAACTGTCACGGCGCAGCGCCTCGTACTCGTTACGCTTGTTGCGGTAGTCATGCCACAGGCTCAGGACACTGCCGACGTCATCGTTCTGCCCCGGCATCGCCAGTAACGGCGTGGCTTGGCCCCGGTAGTTCGGGTCGATGATGTAGAGGTCGTGTTCCGGTGCCTGGAACAGCGCCCAGAAGTTGTCACGGATCACGTCAGTGGCAATCTGGCCCCGACAGACCGGGCCGCGAATGAAGGTCCGCACGAAGTATTCGGCGTTATCGAGCATGAACTGATAACGCGCCTGGGCCGGGATCGCCTCGAACGTGGTGAACGGATTGGCCCGACGCTCCGGCCCGTAGCCCGGCAAGGCGTTGACCTGCCAGTTGCCGTTATAGAAGAGGCTTTTGATCCGTGCCATCTTCGCCGCGCTCAACGGGTAGGTGATGTGGGTCTTCTGCACAATCACGCCTTGCACCGGCCACAAGCGGTAATACACCTGAGTGCCTGGATCGTCATTCGGGCGGCGTGTGTTGATCAGATCGATCGGCTGGCCGGTCGGCGTGCGCGACCGTACCCACTGAAAGAAATGCCCCGGCTCGCCGTCCTTGAAATAGAGATGAGCGAGAAACCAATGCTCGAACAACCAGCGCCCCACCAGGCTTTGCCGTGCGCCCGGTGCGTTGAGCAGGTTTTCCCACTGCACCACCTGCAACGCTTCTTTGGCGCTCGGCACAAGGCCTTGCTCGTCAATCGGCGCGCCGGACGCGAGCCAACGTTGCAGCGTCTGGTACTGCTGATCGGTCAGGCCGGTGACCGCCAGCGGCATGCCCTCTTTGGGATGTGATTTGGCGTAGCCGTCGAACTCGGCCGGCAGGGCGCACATGTTTTCCCGGTTCAGGCCAAGGACGATGTCCTCCGGCAGCTTGGCATTGGGTTGCAAGGGGGTTTTGTGGCCCAACTCAAGCATCCGCGCCATCAACGCGGCCTGACTGCCCTGAGCGTCGAGCACCGAATAGAAGTCCTTTTGCTGCCAGGCGCGTTTACCGAAGGCGTCATAAAACAGCCGGGTCGGCGCGGCAGCCTGGCGGCGTTCGCCGTCGTAGACCGGGATCTTGGTCGCGCCACGGGCAGCCCCTTCGCCACTGCCCAGATTCAGCTGACAGGCGGCGTCATAGCAGGCATGGCAGGCCACGCACTTTTCGGTGAAGATCGGTTGGATGTCGCGGCTGTAGGAAATGGCAGAGGAAATGGCCGGATCCTGCGCGGCGGCGCCCCAGCTTAAAAACAGCAAAATAATGCTGATGACGCGAAAAGACATATCCCTGGTCCCGATCATGAAAAAACGCCGCGATTCTACCGGTCTGATCCCTGCACCAACATGAGCGATATTCATGCAAAACCGCGGCATGCTCTAAAACCACGCAGGTTTGCTATTATCCCGCCCCTTCGTCATGGTCTTTCCGAGTAGTCCAAATGTCCGATCGCAGTGTTCGCCTTCAAGCTCTCAAGCACGCCCTCAAAGAGCGCATCCTGATTCTCGATGGCGGCATGGGCACGATGATCCAGAGCTACAAGCTTGAAGAGCAGGATTACCGCGGCAAACGCTTCGCCGACTGGCCAAGTGACGTCAAGGGCAACAACGACCTGTTGATCCTGACGCGCCCGGACGTGATTGGCGCCATCGAGAAAGCCTACCTGGATGCTGGCGCCGACATTCTGGAAACCAACACCTTCAACGCCACCCATGTGTCCCAGGCCGACTACGGCATGCAGGACCTGGCGTACGAGCTAAACGTAGAAGGCGCACGTCTGGCGCGCAAGGTTGCTGACGCCAAGACCCTGGAAACCCCGGACAAGCCGCGCTTCGTTGCTGGCGTGCTCGGTCCTACAAGTCGCACCTGCTCGCTGTCGCCTGACGTGAACAACCCCGGCTACCGCAACGTGACCTTCGATGAACTGGTGGAAAACTACACCGAGGCCACCAAAGGCCTGATCGAAGGCGGCGCCGACCTGATCCTGATCGAAACCATTTTCGACACCTTGAACGCCAAAGCGGCGATCTTCGCGGTGCAAGGTGTTTACGAAGAACTCGGCGTCGAACTGCCGATCATGATCTCCGGCACCATCACCGATGCCTCCGGCCGTACGCTCTCCGGCCAGACCACCGAAGCCTTCTGGAACTCCGTGGCCCACGCCAAGCCGATTTCGGTCGGCCTGAACTGCGCCCTCGGCGCCAGCGAGTTGCGTCCGTACCTGGAAGAGCTGTCGAACAAGGCCAGCACCCACGTTTCCGCGCACCCGAACGCCGGCCTGCCGAACGAATTCGGCGAGTACGACGAACTGCCGTCGGAAACCGCCAAGGTCATCGAAGAGTTCGCCCAAAGCGGCTTCCTCAACATCGTCGGCGGTTGCTGCGGCACCACGCCGGGCCACATCGAAGCCATCGCCAACGCCGTGGCCGGTTATGCGCCGCGTGAAATACCGGACATTCCAAAGGCCTGCCGCCTTTCGGGCCTGGAACCGTTCACCATCGATCGCAACTCGTTGTTCATCAACGTCGGCGAGCGGACCAACATCACCGGTTCAGCCAAGTTCGCCCGCCTGATCCGTGAAGACAACTACACCGAAGCCCTGGAAGTCGCCCTGCAACAGGTCGAAGCCGGCGCCCAGGTGATCGACATCAACATGGACGAAGGGATGCTCGATTCGAAGAAGGCCATGGTGACCTTCCTCAACCTGATTGCCGGTGAGCCGGACATCTCCCGCGTACCGATCATGATCGACTCTTCAAAATGGGAAGTGATTGAAGCCGGCCTCAAGTGCATCCAGGGCAAGGGCATCGTCAACTCCATCAGCATGAAGGAAGGCGTCGAGCAGTTCATTCATCACGCCAAACTGTGCAAACGCTACGGTGCCGCAGTCGTCGTGATGGCCTTCGACGAAGCCGGCCAGGCCGACACCGAAGCGCGCAAGAAAGAAATCTGCAAACGCTCCTACGACATTCTGGTCAACGAAGTCGGCTTCCCGCCGGAAGACATCATCTTCGACCCGAACATCTTCGCCATCGCCACCGGCATCGAAGAACACAACAATTACGCTGTGGACTTCATCAACGCCTGTGCCTACATCCGTGACGAACTGCCGTACGCGCTGACCTCCGGTGGTGTGTCCAACGTGTCGTTCTCGTTCCGTGGCAACAACCCGGTGCGCGAGGCGATTCACTCGGTGTTCCTGCTGTATGCGATCCGCAACGGCCTTACCATGGGTATCGTCAACGCCGGCCAGCTGGAGATCTACGACCAGATCC
>NZ_JBBWCB010000165.1:0-10352 GCF_039888995.1 Pseudomonas rossensis
TCCGATGAGTCTATCGCCGGTGTAGCCTTGCTCTGGCAAAATCGGCGGCATGACTTCGCTTCCAAACCTCGACCAACTAAACCCTGAACAACTGCGCGCTCTGGCGGCGCAGTTGATGCAGCGTGTCGAGAGTCTCGATCAGAAAGTCGAGACGATGGGCAAGCAAATCCACCATCACAAAACGGTCAACGAGAAACTGGCCCACGAGATCGCGCAGCTCAAGCGCTTCAAGTTTGCCAAGCGCAGCGAGCAATTAAGCCCGGATCAAGCCAGTCTGCTCGATGACCTGATCGATACCGATATCGCAGCCATCGGAGCCGAGCTTGAGGCGCTGCAAGCTGCGCCGGTTTCGACCGAGGCTCGGCAAAAACCTAAACGCACCGCGTTGCCGCCGCAGTTTCCGCGCACCCTGATCCATCACGAACCCGACAACAGCCACTGCCAATGCGGCTGCGCCCTCAAGCGTATCGGCGAGGATGTTAGCGAGAAACTCGACTACACGCCGGGCGTGTTCACCGTCGAGCGTCACATCCGTGGAAAATGGGTCTGTGATGAGTGCGAAACGATGATCCAGGCACCGGTTCCGGCGCAAGTTATCGACAAGGGCATCCCGACCGCAGGGCTGCTGGCCCACGTCATGATCGCGAAGTTCGCCGACCATCTACCGCTTTATCGTCAGGAATCTATTTTTGGTCGAGCAGGCCTAGCCATCGCCCGCTCAACGTTGGCGCAATGGGTCGGCAACTGTGGTGTGCAGTTGCAGCCGCTGGTCGATGCCCTGCGTGATGCCGTCCTTGAACATTGCGTGATCCACGCCGATGAAACGCCGGTGCAAATGCTCACGCCGGGCGCCAAGAAGACTCACCGAGCCTATGTTTGGGCCTACGCTACCAGCCAGTTTTCAGACTTGGCGGCAGTCGTTTACGACTTCAGCCCCAGCCGCGCCGGAGAGCACGCACGTAACTTCCTTCAAGGCTGGAAGGGCAAGCTGGTTTGCGACGACTTTGGTGGCTACAAGGCCAGCTTTGCACTCGGCGTGACCGAGATCGGATGCATGGCCCATGCACGGCGCAAGTTCTTCGAACTACACGCCACCAACAAGAGCCAGCTAGCCGAACAGGCCTTGCGCTACATCCAGCTGCTGTACGAAATAGAGCATGAAGTCCGCGACCTAGAGCCGGATTTACGCCGCCGAATACGGCAAGAAAAAGCCGTACCGGTGATGGACGCTCTGCATGCCTGGATGATCGCCCAGCGCCTGCTCGTGCACGATGGCTCAGCTATTAGTAAAGCTCTGGATTACAGCCTCAAACGCTGGACGGCGTTATCGCACTATCTCGATGACGGGGCCGTACCCATTGACAATAATTGGTGCGAGAACCAAATCCGACCGTGGGCGTTGGGTCGCAAAAACTGGCTCTTTGCGGGTTCGCTGCGCAGCGGCAAACGGGCGGCGGCGATCATGAGCTTGATCCAGTCGGCGCGGCTCAACGGGCATGATCCGTATGCTTACTTGAAGGACGTCCTCACGCGCCTGCCGACGCAGCGGGCGAGTGAAATTGACGAGTTGCTGCCGCATAGGTGGCAACCGGTTTAGTTGCGCAAGACGGAATGCCCGGACGCAGACCAAGTTTTCTGACCATCTGCCGCTGTATCGGCAGGAGAAAATCTTCGGTCGCGCCGGATTACCGAGTCGCTGCCGCATAAATGGGCGCCCGTCTAACCACGCATGTGTGGGGGACGCTTACTAAGCTCGTAGACGTGGCGAACTTCCTGAAGCCAAATCCTTCGATTTACTGCTGAGTTGGCATGTTGCGGTCTGTGTCGTAATGGCCATGGTTTAGGTCGTCTTTGGATGCGCCTCAATCTTACCGGTCAGTATAGTCATCTCCGTCCCCATGCCGGAGTGCCTTAACATGGACAATACCCGTGAGCGCTTGATTGATTCAGCGCTGAAGCTGTTCCTGTCACAAGGCATATACATTACTGGTGTGATGGCCATCGCCGCGTTGGCGGGTGTTACCAAGATGACGCTCTACAGCCATTTTCCCTCCAAGGATGCGCTGATAGTGGCTTGCCTTGAGGAGCGTGACCGACTCTGGCGCGAAGAGGTAGCGCGCACCTTGGCGGCGCATCCTGACCCGGTCAGTGGCATGCTCGCGTTTTTTGATTTGTATCAACGCTATCTTTTGCGAGATAGCGGGCGCGGGTGCCTGTTCGTCAACAGTGCGGCTGAATTCCCCCAGTTCAGCCACCCTGTGCATTTGGCAGTGAGACGGCATAAGCAAGGGATACGCGAAAATCTCGCTGCATTGGCCATGAGCGCCGGTGTAAGCGACCCTGGCGTAGCTGCTGAGGGGCTGTTTATCTTGCTGGAGGGCAGTTTTGTCAGCGGCGCCATGGGCCAGGACGCGCGGGTATTCGACACCGCCCGGCAAATAGCTCATTGCTGGATCCGGAATCAGGGCCAGCAGGAGCAGAGCGCATGAGCCTAGGCTTATTAGCTGCCATTGCCGCCACTTTTTCCTGGTCGCTGCTCTACATCTTTCCGGGGCTGGTCGGCGATTACAGTCTTTTCGATCTGGCTGTGGTGAGCTATGCCTTTGCCGGGTTAGGTAGCCTGCTAGTACTGTTTGTTTACCGTAGCGAAGTGCGGCAATTGCGGCTGAGCGATTGGGCCTGCGCGGCGCTACTGGGGTTCTTAGGATACATCGGCTACTTCTTCCTGATCACCACTGCGGTCTTGGCCGCAGGGCCGGTGATCCCTCCGGTGATGATGGGGTCAGTACCGATCGTGCTAGCGATTGCCGGCAACATGCGAAGCTCCTGCGTGCCCTGGCGCGCCATTGCCGGGCCGCTGGTGGTGGCGGCCTTGGGCATAAGCTTGGTCAACCTAAGCGTGTTCGATTTTAGCAGCGCGACGGTGGTGCGCCCGACAGCTTCGATACTGCTTGGGCTGCTCGCATCGTTGCTGGCAATCGGATTTTGGACTGGTTTTGGCCTGTTAAATGAAAGTGCTTTGGCTCAACGCCCAAGCATGTCCCCCATGCTGTGGTCAGCCATGCTGATCTTCATGTGCAGCGTCGAAATGCTGGCCTTCATCCCAGCTGGGCTGTACCTGAAGCTGTCCCACTTCGCCAGCCATCCGAGCGGGTTAGCAGGTACACAGGCGCTGATAGTATGTGGGTTAATTCAGGGGCTAGGGGCCACACTTGCCGGTGCCTGGGCATGGTCAATCGCAACTAGGCGCCTACCTCTGGCTCTCAGCGGGCAATTGATCGCCAGCGAAACCCTTTATGCGACTGCACTGGGCCTGCTCATCAACCAACGCTGGCCCTCTCCTATGGAAGCGCTTGGGACAGGGTTGCTATTCGTAGGGGTAGTGTGGGCTATTCACGCCTTTTATCGCAGGCAAACACGCATCGAGAGCATGGCGGGATAAATGGCCTTAGCCAAAACTAATGAACTGTACCAATATGGTCATTTCAGGTGTCCACTTTGGATTGATCTGACACCATCGCCCTAAGTGTTGGGATCAGGAAGGTGTGTTGGCCGGACGGTTACGTACCGCGTAGGCCTTGTACCAATGATTCATTCCCGCAATAGCTTTCTGAGCAGGTGCCGTGTCGGCTGCCCCGATCAATTCCGCGCAAGCCTGCGCCATCGAGACAAGAATACGGGCGGCTTCAGGAACATAGGGAAGGTCATTCCTCGCTTCATGACGCTCACGAATAATCTGGTAGCGAACGTTCTCCGGGAGTGTCCAGGCGCTGATTAAAAACTCCTGAACGGAGTAATCGACGCCTTTGATTTCCACAGTCGCGGAGCGATGTTCCTCATTGAATCCTGCCGTTTCGATCTGCTCACAGCTATCGATCACAGTGTTCATCATTTCCCGAATTTGTTGCCAATCAGTTTTCATTTGAACTCCTTTTCAATGGTGTTCTTCAGGTTACGTCGAGTGGGTCTCTGTGGACAGCATTGAACGGCAGCTACTGGACAATAGTGCCCCCGTTATTCGATTCGCGGATGCTGCTGCACGAGATGCTCACGTTTAGCTTCCAGCTCGGCGATTTCTGCGTCGATGTTCTCGATCTCCTGCTCGATGTTGTCGTGATGCTCCTGCAGCAGTTCGTGCGCTTCCTCAATGTCGGAAGCCGCCGGAGCTGCACCACGCAACGGTTTATTCGCCGTTTCTTTCATCGTCACACCGGTAATCAAACCCACCACGGCAATCACCATCAGGTAGTAGGCCGGCATGTACAGATTTTGCGTGCTTTCCACCAGCCAGGCCACGGCGGCAGGGGTCAGACCCGCGATCAACACCGAGACGTTGAAGGCGCTGGCCAGGGCGCTGTAGCGGATGTGAGTGGGAAACATCGCCGGTAGGGTGGAAGCCATCACGCCGATGAAAAAGTTGAGCAGCACCGCCAGCACCAGCAAACCGGAAAAGATCAGGCCGATCTTGCCACTGTTGATCAGCATGAAGGCCGGGATGGCGAGGAAGAACAGACCGACGCTACCGCAGATAATGAAGGGGCGGCGGCCAATCTTGTCGCTGATGAAACCGATCATCGGCTGGACGAATAACATGCCGACCATGATCGCGATGATGATCAACACGCCGTGATTTTCGCTGTAGTGCAAGTTGTGTGTCAGGTAGCTCGGCATGTAGGTGAGCAGCATGTAGTAGGTGACGTTGGTGGCCGCCACTACGCCGATGCAGGTCATCAGACTGCGCCAGTGCTGGGTGGCCACCTCCTTGAAAGACACTTTCGGGCCTCTGGCAAGGCCTTCGCGATCACCCTGTTCCAGTTGTTCGACATGCTGCTGGAACGCCGGTGTCTCCTCCAGCGCGTGACGCAGGTAGAGCCCGATCATGCCCAGGGGCAGGGCGAGGAAGAAGGGCAGGCGCCAGCCCCATGCCTCAAACTGCTCTTCGCCCAGAATGGTGGAAATCAGCACGACCAGGCCTGCGCCAAAGACGAAGCCGGCGATCGAGCCGAAGTCCAGCCAGCTGCCAAGGAAACCGCGCTTGCGATCTGGGGCATATTCGGCGACGAAGATCGAGGCGCCGGTGTATTCACCGCCCACTGAAAAACCTTGGGCCATTTTAGCGAGCAGCAGGAGGATCGGCGCCCAGATGCCAATCGAGGCATACGACGGAATCAGCCCGATGGCGAAGGTGCTGAGCGACATGATCACGATGGTGGCCGCCAGGACTTTCTGCCGACCGTACTTATCGCCCAACGTACCGAAAAACAAACCACCCAGAGGCCTGATCAGGAAGGGAACCGAGAAGGTGGCCAACGCAGCAATCATCTGCACACCGGGATCAGCGCCTGGGAAAAATACCTTGCCGAGAACATAGGCAACAAAACCATAGACGCCGAAATCGAACCACTCCATCGCGTTGCCGAGTGCAGCGGCCGTGATCGCCTTGCGCATTTTCGCGTCATCGATAATGGTGATGTCTTCCAATCCGATCGGATTGACGGTTTTCTCACGTGATTTCATGCGAGCCACTCTGTAACTGATCTGTCCTTATGCAAACCGCTGAGCTTCGGTGTAGCGCAGGCCAGACGGGTTTGCCTTTACCGATGCCATCTTTTTGATAGCACGGCTTCTTTCTGATCAGATACAAGAGAACACGAAAGAATTCACATCTCGCCGTTATTTTTTGCTAGCGGCAACAGCTGTCAACGCGTCTGGTCGAAACGAAACGATGCCCCATATGCCGACGCGGGCAAGCGACTCGCACGATCGACGCGCAACCTTGAGCGGAAAGTGCCGCCCTTAGGTTCGGTGCGAAAGAAGCCGCGCTTCTGCAACTCGGGAATGATCAGTTTGACAAAGTCTTCAAAGCTACCGGGGCTAATCAGGGGGGTTGAGCATGTAACCGCTGGTACCGGATATCCGGGCGTGCATGAGACCTATGTTGGATTGCTGTGGATACTGAAGATCGGCCTCAAGATTCCGATATTCGGCTACGCTGGCCGTATGCCTTGCCAGTTAACGCGCTATGACCTGAACATGGCCGGTTACGGCATTCCCGGCCTGACCTTCGGCGCCCTGTACGTGCGCGGCAGCGGCATCGACGGTACGCACATGGACCCCAACTGTGGTTACAAGTGGTTGGGTTACGGGCAGGGCGGCAAGCACTGGGAACGTGATCTGCAGGCCAAATACGTGGTGCAGTCGGGCGTCGCGAAAAACCTCGCGTTCAGCCTGCGCCATGCGGTTCATCGCGGGAATGCGGTGCAAGCGGAGCTGGACGCCAATCAGACCGCCTGGCGATCGAATACCCGCTGGGTGGTAAATTCTGAACCGGAACGGGATCGCCTTTGTGCACTTTTATAAGGCCGCGCAACACGCCTCTGCACTATGCGAAGGCAAACATCGGGCTTTGATGGGCGCCCGTGGTCAACGTTTACTGGCGCAAGGACTGCCAACGGCCAACTGGCACAAAGTCTGCAAGACACTGTTCAGGCCCACTGTGAATGCAGTCGAGTGGGCAGCCCCCTCGGTCAACGACGATCGATTGGCCGAACAGGTCGCGGGCAACATCGGTGGATCCGGCATAGATGCCTGACCTGGCACCGTAAACGAACAGGCAAAGACGCCTGGAACCGCAAGGTTTCAGGCGTTTTTTTTTGCTTTTTGAACAGCTATCGACGGGTGTCCCTTATGAATTCCAATGTTGCCACTTTGAACAAGCTGCAAACGCTGATCGTGATCGGCAATGGCATGGTCGGACATCATTGTGTCGAACAGCTGATCGAACGCGGTGCCCTTGATCACTATCGACTGCACGTGTTCAGCGAAGAGCCGATGCGTGCCTACGACCGCGTGCACCTGTCCGAGTATTTCTCCGGCCGTGATGCCGAGTCGCTGGCCCTCGGTGAAGCCTCGCTGTACCAGACCCCGGGCGTCACGCTGCATCTGGGGGTGCCGGTCCTGGAAATCGACCGTACACGCCGTCAGGTGATCACCGCGCAAGGCTGTGTCTCCTACGACAAATTGGTGCTGGCCACCGGGTCCTATCCGTTTGTGCCGCCAATCGAAGGCGCCGAGGGCGATTCGCGGCTGGTGTATCGCACCCTTGAAGACCTCGACGCCATTCGTGCCGCGGCAAGCAACGCCCGACGCGGTGTGGTGGTCGGCGGTGGCTTGCTGGGGCTGGAAGCGGCCAACGCGCTGAAAACCCTGGGGCTGGAAGCCCATGTGGTGGAATTCGCCCCGCGCCTGATGCCGGTGCAGCTGGACGAGTACGGTGGCCTGGCGCTCAAGGCGCAGATCGAACGCCTCGGCGTCGGCGTGCATTTGTCGCGCGGCACGCAATCGATCAGCGCAGGCGAGGAATACCGCTATCGGATGAACTTCGCCAATGACGAATTCCTTGAAACCGACCTGATCGTGTTTTCCGCCGGTATCCGTGCGCAAGACGCACTGGCCCGTCAATGCTCGCTGGAAGTTGGCCCGCGCGGCGGTGTGGTGATTGACGATCAATGCCAGAGCAGCGATCCAAACATCTATGCCATCGGCGAGTGTGCCGCGTGGAACGGCAGCATTTTTGGCCTGGTCGCCCCGGGCTACCAAATGGCGCGCGGTGTTGCCGCATTGCTGTGCAACGAAACCGCCGAGCCGTTCATGGGCGCGGACATGTCGACCAAGCTCAAGCTGCTGGGCGTCGATGTCGGCTCCATCGGCGACGCGCATGGCAGCACACCGGGCGCGCGCAGCTATCAGTTCATCGACGAAACCACGGCCAGCTATCGACGCTTGGTGGTGGATGCCACGGGTAAGCACGTACTCGGTGCGGTGCTGGTGGGTGACAACAGTTATTACGACACGCTGCTGCAATACATGCAGAACGCGATTGCGCTGCCGGCGGAACCCGCCAGCCTGATTCTGCCATCGTCCGAAGGCGCGCCGACCTTGGGTCCAGGCGCGTTGCCCGAAGCGGCCACGGTGTGCTCGTGCCACAACGTCACCAAGGGTTCCATTTGCTCGGCCATCGACGGTGGCTGCACCGACCTCGGCCTGCTCAAGTCGCAGACCAAGGCGTGCACCGGTTGCGGTGGTTGTGCCGGGCTGCTCAAGCAGGTGTTCGAACATGAGCTGATTGCCCGTGGCGTCAGCGTCGACAAGAGCCTGTGCGAACACTTCGCCTATACCCGCCAAGAACTTTATGCGCTGGTGCGGGTAGAAGGGGTGATCACTTTCGAAGAACTGCTGGCCAAGCATGGCCGTGGCCACACCGGTTGCGACGTGTGCAAACCGGCGGTGGGTTCGATCCTCGCGTCGTGCTGGAACCAGCCGATCATGGACGCCTCACTGGTGCCGCTGCAGGACACCAACGACACCTTCATGGCCAACATGCAGAAAAACGGCACCTATTCGGTGGTGCCACGCATCCCCGGTGGTGAGATCACCGCCGACAAACTGATCGCGATCGGTGTGGTGGCGAAGAAGTACGACCTCTACACCAAAATCACCGGCGGCCAGCGTATCGACCTGTTTGGCGCGCAGTTGCATGAACTGCCGGACATCTGGGCCGAGCTGATTGAGGCCGGTTTCGAAACCGGGCACGCCTACGGCAAATCGACCCGCACGGTGAAGTCGTGTGTCGGCAGCACCTGGTGCCGTTATGGCGTGCAAGACAGCGTGCAAATGGCCCTGACCATCGAGGACCGCTACAAGGGCCTGCGCTCGCCGCACAAACTCAAATTCGCGGTGTCCGGTTGCACCCGGGAATGCGCCGAGGCTCAGAGCAAAGACGTTGGCGTGATCGCCACCGAGAAAGGCTGGAATCTTTACATCGCCGGCAACGGCGGCATGCGTCCACGTCACGCCGAGCTGTTCGCCACCGACCTCGACGATGCGACCCTGATCCGCTACATCGACCGCTTCCTGATGTTCTACATCCGCACCGCCGACAAATTGCAGCGTACCTCGGTGTGGCGCGAAAGCCTGGAAGGCGGCCTCGATTACCTCAAGGACGTGATCATCAACGACAGCCTCGGGCTCGGTGAAGAGCTCGAATCGCAGATGCAGTTGGTGGTCAATCGCTATGAATGCGAGTGGGCCAACGCCCTCAAAGACCCGGAAAAACTCAAGCGCTTCCGTACCTTCGTCAACGATAAACGCCCGGACCCGGACATCCACTTTGTCCAGGAACGCGGCCAGCGGCGCCCGATCATGGCCGCCGAACTCAACCTTATCCCTGTTACCGAGGAGATTGTCTGATGAGCCAGTCCAATACCCAACGCATCGATTCCCTGGAAAGCACCGAGGCCTGGCAAACGGTGTGCGAGCAACAGGACCTGGTCAGCAACTCCGGCGTTGTCGTTTGGTTCGACGGCGCGCAAGTGGCGCTGTTCTACCTGCCGGGTGCCGAGGGTCGGACCCTCTACGCCATCGACAACCATGACCCGCAATCCGGGGCGAATGTCATCGGTCGCGGGTTGGTGGGCAGCATTAAGGGGGATCTGGTGGTTGCATCGCCGATCTACAAACAGCATTTCCGCCTTGAGGACGGCAGCTGCCTGGAGTACCCGCAACAGCGACTGCGTGTTTGGCCCGTGCGGTTGAACAGCGGCGTGGTGGAAGTCGGGGTGGCTTGAGCCTGTTCAACAGCATCGCGTATCCGCATCGGAGGCATTTATGAAAACAGCCGCACAATTGCTGAAACTCAAGGTCGTGCAAAACCGTCAGGTGCACAGCATCGCGTCCGATGAGATGGTGCTTGAAGCGCTGAGGATCATGGCTGAAAAGAACGTGGGCGCGCTTCCGGTGATCGAGGCCGGGCAGGTGGTTGGCGTGATCAGCGAGCGCGACTATGCGCGCAAGGTTGTTCTGCAGGGGCGCTCTTCGGTTGGTACGCCGGTGCGCGACATCATGAGCGCGCCCGTGGTGACGGCTGACAGTCAGCAGAGCATCGAGCGTTGCATGGCAGTGATGACCGACAGCCATCTGCGTCATCTGCCGGTGGTGGACGGTGGCGAACTGATTGGGCTGTTATCGATTGGGGATTTGGTCAAGGAAGCTATCGTTGAGCAGGCGGATTTGATTCGGCAACTGGAGCATTACATTCGTGGGCACTGAACAGGTCGGTGCCACGGTGTTCACTTAAGGTTGGGGGACATATCCGTTTCTGCGGTGATGGCTGCTGGCGGTTTCGCTTTTACAGCGAGTCCCTTTTTCAAACGCCAAAAAGGAACCAAAAGGCTTTGCCCCTCCATTCGGTGCCTCGCCTAGGCTCGGCATGCCCTCACTCCGGCATTGCTCCGGGGGCCCGCCGCCATCGGCCATCCATGGCCGGGGGCGGCTACCGCGGCATCCTTGCCGCG
>NZ_JBBWCB010000166.1:0-10310 GCF_039888995.1 Pseudomonas rossensis
GTGGAGGTTCTGCGCAGTGGGCAACCCGGCATGGATGCCGGGTTAGCCGCCCCCGGCCATGGATGGCCGATGGCGGCGGGCCCACGGAGCAGGACCGGAGCGAGGGCATGCCGAGCCTAGGCGAGGCACCGAACGAAAGGGGCAAAAGCCTTTGGTTACTTTGGGCTTTTCAAAGTGACCCGCTGTAAGAGCGGAACCCTAAGTGGTCGTTACCGAAACAACGGATATGTACACGACCAAAGACCCAGTCGGCCCTCCGGCCGCTGAACCCGCACAAACAAAAACGGCCTCTACATAAATAGAGGCCGTTTCCGGTACAGATCAAGACGTTATCGCAAGACAGGTCTTACTTGCGGTCTTCCAGCTTGGTGATGTCACGCGACTCATAGCCGGTGTACAACTGGCGCGGACGGCCAATCTTGTACGGGCTGGAGAGCATTTCTTTCCAGTGGGAGATCCAGCCGACGGTCCGCGCCAAAGCGAAGATCACGGTGAACATGCTGGTTGGAATGCCGATCGCCTTGAGGATGATCCCCGAGTAGAAGTCGACGTTCGGGTACAGCGAGCGTTCGATGAAATACGGGTCGGTCAGGGCGATCTCTTCCAGGCGCATGGCCAGTTCGAGTTGCGGATCGTTGGTGATGCCCAGTTCCTTCAGCACTTCGTCGCAGGTCTGCTTCATGACTGTTGCGCGTGGGTCGCGGTTTTTGTAAACCCGGTGACCGAAGCCCATCAGTTTGAACGGATCGTTCTTGTCCTTGGCCTTGGCGATGTACTTGTCGATGTTCGACACATCGCCAATTTCATCGAGCATGGTCAGAACAGCTTCGTTCGCGCCGCCGTGGGCAGGGCCCCATAGTGCAGCGATGCCGGCGGCGATACAGGCGAACGGGTTGGCACCCGAAGAGCCGGCCAGGCGTACGGTGGACGTCGATGCGTTCTGCTCGTGGTCGGCATGGAGGATGAAGATCTTGTCCATGGCGTTGGCGAGTACCGGGCTGATCGGTTTGATCTCGCACGGGGTGTTGAACATCATGTGCAGGAAGTTTTCCGCGTACGTCAGGTCGTTGCGCGGGTACATCATGGGTTGCCCCATCGAGTACTTGTAAACCATCGCTGCCAGGGTCGGCATCTTGGCAACCAGACGGATCGCGGAGATTTCGCGATGCTGCGGGTTATTGATGTCCAGGGAGTCGTGGTAGAAGGCCGAGAGGGCGCCGACTACGCCGCACATGACGGCCATTGGGTGGGCGTCGCGACGGAAGCCGTTGAAGAAGGTCTTCAGCTGCTCGTGAACCATGGTGTGGTTCTTCACGGTGCTGACGAACTGGGCCTTCTGTTCTGCGGTCGGCAATTCGCCGTTGAGCAGCAGATAGCAGGTTTCCAGGTAGTCCGACTTTTCAGCCAGCTGTTCGATCGGGTAGCCGCGGTGCAGCAGAATGCCGTTGTCGCCGTCGATATAGGTGATCTTCGACTCGCAGGAAGCTGTCGACATGAAACCAGGGTCAAAGGTGAAACGGCCCGTGGCCGTCAGGCCCCGAACATCGATTACATCGGGACCAACGGTGCCGGTTAAAATGGGCAGCTCGACGGGGGCTGCGCCCTCGATGATCAACTGCGCTTTTTTGTCAGCCATGTGGCCTCCTATTTATGCTTGAAATCATCAGACAGACCCCCCACGCAGGGCCCGCACCACTATAGTGAGATAAATTCGAATGTCAATTTGCCTAAAGTCTTGCTCCAGAAGGCTTTAACCGGACTTTTTCCTCGAAATTGACTGCCAGTTACGCCTTTTATACGACTTGTGCAATGAGCTATTAGGGGAAGGCGATTGCGTTGTCATTAGTAGCCTAACTGTCTATACTCGGCCTCCGACCGCCAGGGGCTTTTGGGCCTGCTTTATTGGGGGTCGCACTCCCTGGGTGGTGGGTACCTGACCAGTGCACTCCCCAACAACTTTGCCCTGATTGTTAGGGGCTCTTCAGTGTGAAAAAAAGCCGTGAATAGCCAACGACCTGTAAACCTAGACCTAAGGACCATCAAACTCCCAGTCACTGCTTACACGTCCATTCTTCACCGAATCTCCGGAATCATCCTCTTTGTCAGCCTGGCCATCATGCTTTATGCATTGGACAAGTCGCTCGGCTCGGAAGAAGGCTTCGGTCAGGTGAAAGCGTGTCTGACCAGTCCGCTAGCCAAGCTAGTGACATGGGGCATCCTGTCCGCCTTGCTGTATCACTTGGTTGCCGGTGTGCGCCACTTGATGATGGACATGGGCATCGGCGAGTCGCTTGAGGGCGGCAAACTGGGCTCGAAAATCGTTATCGCCGTTTCCGTGGTGGTAATCGTTCTGGCAGGAGTTTGGATATGGTAACTAACGTCACGAACCTGTCGCGTTCGGGCCTCTATGACTGGATGGCGCAGCGTGTGTCTGCGGTCGTTCTCGCGGCTTATTTCATCTTCCTGATCGGATACGTCGTCGCCAACCCTGGCATCGGCTACGCCCAATGGCATGAACTGTTCGCAAGCAACTGGATGCGTATTTTCAGTCTCCTGGCCCTCGTTGCCCTCGGCGCTCACGCCTGGGTCGGCATGTGGACCATCGCGACCGACTACCTGACGCCAATGGCGTTCGGCAAGTCCGCGACTGCAATACGTTTCCTCTTCCAGGCGGTATGCGGCGTCGCGATGTTCGCGTACTTCGTCTGGGGTGTGCAGATTCTTTGGGGTATCTGATTCATGTCTACTACAGTTAATACGCTTTCGTTCGACGCCATCATTATTGGCGGCGGCGGTGCTGGCATGCGCGCTGCTCTGCAACTGGCACAGGGTGGTCACAAGACTGCCGTAGTTACCAAGGTTTTCCCGACTCGCTCGCACACTGTTTCTGCCCAGGGTGGTATCACTTGCGCCATCGCTTCGGCAGATCCGAACGATGACTGGCGCTGGCACATGTACGATACCGTCAAGGGTTCCGACTATATCGGTGACCAGGACGCTATCGAATACATGTGTTCCGTAGGCCCGGAAGCGGTTTTCGAGCTCGAGCACATGGGCTTGCCGTTCTCCCGTACCGAACAAGGCCGTATCTATCAGCGTCCGTTCGGCGGTCAGTCGAAAGACTTCGGTAAAGGTGGCCAGGCTGCCCGTACTTGCGCCGCTGCCGACCGTACCGGTCACGCACTGCTGCACACCCTGTACCAGGCCAACCTCAAGGCCGGCACCGTATTCCTCAACGAATACTACGGCGTCGACCTGGTGAAGAACGAAGATGGTGCCTTTGTCGGCATGATCGTCATCTGCATCGAAACCGGCGAAACCTCCTACGTTCGCGCTAACGCCACTGTACTGGCGACTGGCGGTGCAGGTCGTATCTACTCGTCCACCACCAATGCCCTGATCAACACCGGTGACGGCGTCGGCATGGCTCTGCGTGCTGGCGTGCCGGTACAAGACATTGAAATGTGGCAGTTCCACCCGACCGGCATCGCCGGCGCCGGTGTACTGGTGACTGAAGGCTGCCGCGGTGAAGGCGGTTACCTGATCAACAAGCACGGCGAGCGTTTCATGGAGCGTTATGCTCCGAACGCCAAAGACCTGGCTGGTCGTGACGTTGTTGCTCGCTCGATGGTTAAAGAAATCATCGCCGGCAACGGTTGCGGTCCGGATGGCGACCACGTAATGCTGAAACTCGATCACCTCGGTGAAGAAGTTCTGCACAGCCGTCTGCCAGGCATCATGGAGCTGTCCAAGACCTTCGCCCACGTCGATCCAGCCGTGTCGCCGATTCCGGTCGTTCCAACCTGCCACTATATGATGGGCGGCGTGCCGACCAACATTCACGGTCAGGCGATCACTCAGGACGCCGACGGCGTTGACCAGATCATCCCGGGTCTGTTCGCGGTAGGCGAAGTGGCCTGCGTATCGGTTCACGGTGCCAACCGTCTGGGCGGTAATTCGTTGCTCGACCTGGTGGTATTCGGTCGTGCTGCCGGCCTGTTCCTGGAACAGACCCTGAAAGAAGGCGTCGATTACACTCGCGCTCGCCAGTCCGACATCGACGCTGCCCTGGCGCGTCTCGATGGCCTGAACTCGCGTACCGAGGGCGAAGACGTCGCCACCTTGCGTAAAGAGCTGCAAAGCTGCATGCAGAACTACTTTGGTGTATTCCGTACCGGCGAATACATGCAGAAGGGTATTGCCCAGCTGGCTGATCTGCGTGGCCGTATCGCCAACGTCAAGATCAACGACAAGAGCCAGGCGTTCAACACCGCTCGTATCGAAGCTCTTGAATTGCAGAACCTGCTGGAAGTGGCCGAGGCTACCGCCATCGCCGCAGAGATCCGCAAAGAGTCCCGCGGCGCTCACGCCCGTGAAGACTACGAAGATCGCGACGACGAAAACTGGCTGTGCCACACCCTGTACTTCCCGGGTGACAAGCGCGTAACCAAGCGTGCCGTGAACTTCTCGCCGAAGACTGTTCCGACTTTTGAACCTAAGATTCGGACTTATTAAGGGTGGCCGCCATGTTGCAAGTCAGTGTTTATCGCTACAACCCTGATCAGGACGCTGCGCCGTTCATGCAGGAATTTTCGGTCGATACCGGTGGTAAAGACCTCATGGTGCTGGACGTGCTGGCCCTGATCAAAGAGCAGGACGAAGGTTTCTCCTATCGTCGCTCTTGCCGTGAAGGTGTTTGCGGTTCCGACGGCATGAACATCAACGGCAAAAACGCTCTGGCGTGCGTCACGCCGCTGTCCGCTGTCGTAAAAGGCAACAAGCTGATCGTTCGTCCTCTGCCAGGTTTGCCGGTTATCCGTGACCTGGTCGTCGATATGAGCATCTTCTACAAGCAATACGAGAAGGTTAAGCCATACCTGCAGAACGACACGCCGGCTCCGGCCATCGAACGTCTGCAGACCCCTGAAGAGCGTGAAAAGCTCGACGGTCTGTACGAGTGCATCCTGTGCGCTTGCTGCTCGACCTCTTGCCCGTCCTTCTGGTGGAACCCGGACAAGTTCCTGGGTCCAGCTGCTCTGCTGCAAGCGTATCGCTTCCTGGCAGACAGCCGCGACACCAAGACTGCCGAGCGTCTGGCTTCGCTGGATGACCCGTTCAGCGTATTCCGCTGCCGCGGAATCATGAACTGCGTCAACGTCTGCCCGAAAGGCCTGAACCCGACTAAGGCCATCGGTCACGTACGTAACATGCTGCTGCAAAGCGGCGTGTGACAGCTGCTGTAACCTGGCTGTTATAAATGTAGTACCGCTGTACCCGTAGATGCTGCGGCGCAGGCTTCAACCGGCGCCGTAGTCTTAACCTGAGCAGCAGCTTATAAGGCTGCGGCTCTTATTTTGAAGAAATGAGACAAGCAGGGGCATCCGGGCTGGTACCCGGACTATCAGCGTGATCCTAAGTGGCTTGTTTTAGTCGCTGCATTCGGACTTCTGCAAGCGTGCTCGGTGTCGACGCCGGTGGTGTTCCCCTAACCGAGGGTGACCAAGCATGCAAGAAAGCGTGATGCAGCGCATGTGGAACAGCGCCTACCTATCCGGTAGTAACGCTGCCTATGTGGAAGAGCTCTATGAGCTCTACCTGCACGACCCTAACGCTGTGCCAGAAGAGTGGCGCACCTACTTCCAGAAGTTGCCTGCTGACGGCAACACTGCCACCGATGTTTCGCACTCCACAATTCGCGATCATTTCGTCTTGCTGGCAAAGAACCAGCGCCGCGCCCAACCGGTTTCCGCCGGCAGCGTGAGCAGTGAGCACGAGAAGAAGCAAGTTGAAGTGCTGCGATTGATCCAGGCCTACCGTATGCGTGGCCACCAGGCAGCCCAGCTTGACCCGCTGGGGCTGTGGCAGCGTCCTGCACCTGCAGACCTGTCGATCAATCATTACGGCTTGACCAATGCCGATCTTGATACGACCTTCCGTGCCGGCGACCTGTTCATCGGCAAAGAGGAGGCGAGCCTACGCGAAATTCACGAAGCGTTGCAGCAGACATATTGCCGCACCATCGGCGCTGAATTTACGCATATCACCGATTCCGAGCAGCGCCAGTGGTTCCAGCAGCGTCTGGAAAGCGTGCGCGGCCGTCCGACGTACTCCGCCGACATCAAGAGCCACTTGCTCGAGCGCGTCACCGCCGGCGAAGGTCTGGAAAAATACCTGGGTACCAAATACCCTGGTACCAAGCGTTTCGGTCTGGAAGGCGGCGAGAGCCTGATTCCGATGCTCGACGAGCTGATCCAGCGTTCCGGTTCCTACGGCACCAAGGAAATCGTCATCGGCATGGCCCACCGTGGTCGTCTGAACGTGCTGGTCAACACCTTCGGCAAGAACCCGCGCGAGCTGTTCGACGAGTTCGAAGGCAAGAAGAAGGTCGAGCTGGGTTCCGGTGACGTTAAATATCACCAAGGCTTCTCGTCCAACGTCATGACCACCGGCGGTGAAGTTCACCTGGCCATGGCCTTCAACCCGTCCCACCTGGAAATCGTATCTCCAGTGGTCGAGGGTTCGGTTCGCGCCCGTCAGGATCGTCGTAACGACCCTACCGGCGAGAAGGTTCTGCCGATCTCCATCCACGGTGACGCGGCATTCGCCGGTCAAGGCGTGGTCATGGAAACCTTCCAGATGTCGCAGACCCGCGGTTTCAAGACCGGCGGCACCGTGCACATCGTGATCAACAACCAGGTCGGTTTCACCATCAGCAACCCGCTGGACTCGCGCTCCACCGAGTACGCGACCGACGTTGCGAAGATGATCCAGGCGCCGATCCTCCATGTGAATGGTGATGATCCGGAAGCCGTGTTGTTCGTGACCCAGCTGGCCATCGACTACCGCATGCAGTTCAAGCGTGACGTGGTGATCGACCTGGTCTGCTACCGTCGTCGTGGCCACAACGAGGCCGACGAGCCAAGCGGCACCCAGCCAATCATGTATCAGCAGATCACCAAACAGCGCACCACCCGTGAGCTGTATGCCGATCGTCTGACTCAGGGCGGTGTGCTGGACGCAGAGCGTGTTCAGGCGAAAGTCGACGAATACCGCAATGCGCTGGACAACGGTCTGCATGTTGTAAAAAGCCTGGTCAAAGAGCCGAACAAAGAGTTGTTCGTGGACTGGCGTCCGTATCTGGGCCACGCCTGGACCGCGCGTCACGACACTCGCTTCGATCTGAAAACCTTGCAGGAACTGTCCGCCAAGCTGCTGGAAATTCCGGAAGGCTTCGTGGTTCAGCGCCAGGTCTCGAAAATCTACGAAGACCGTCAGAAAATGCAAGCCGGCGGCCTGCCGATCAACTGGGGTTACGCCGAAACCATGGCGTACGCGACCCTGGCGTTCGAAGGTCACCCGATTCGCATGACGGGTCAGGACATCGGTCGCGGTACGTTCTCGCACCGTCACGCTGTCTTGCACAACCAGAAAGACGCGGGTACCTACGTCCCGCTGCAAAACCTGTACAAGGGCCAGCCACGTTTCGACCTGTACGATTCGTTCCTGTCCGAAGAAGCCGTGCTGGCGTTCGAATACGGTTACTCGACCACCACGCCTGAGGCGCTGGTGATCTGGGAAGCCCAGTTCGGCGACTTCGCCAACGGTGCCCAAGTGGTTATCGACCAGTTCATCACCAGTGGCGAGCACAAGTGGGGCCGTCTCTGCGGTCTGACCATGCTGCTGCCGCACGGTTATGAAGGTCAGGGTCCGGAGCACTCTTCGGCTCGTCTGGAGCGTTACCTGCAGCTGTGCGCCGAGCACAACATTCAGGTTGCCGTCCCGACTACACCGGCTCAGATCTACCACTTGCTGCGTCGTCAGGTGATTCGCCCGCTGCGCAAGCCGTTGATCGTTCTGACTCCGAAGTCGCTGTTGCGTCACAAACTGGCCATCTCGACCCTGGAAGATCTGGCCGAAGGTTCGTTCCAGACCGTTATCCCGGAAATCGATACCCTGGACCCGAAAAAGGTCGAGCGCGTTGTTCTGTGTAGCGGCAAGGTCTACTACGACCTGCTGGAAAAACGCCGTGCCGAAGGTCGTGATGACATCGCCATCGTGCGTATCGAGCAGCTGTACCCATTCCCTGAGGACGACTTGAACGAAGTCCTGGCTCCGTACACCAACCTCAAACATATCGTTTGGTGTCAGGAAGAGCCGATGAACCAGGGTGCCTGGTACTGCAGCCAGCACCACATGCGCCGCATCGTTGGCAATCACAACAAAGCACTCTTTCTCGAGTACGCCGGTCGTGATGCTTCTGCTGCACCTGCTTGTGGTTATGCATCGATGCACGCTGAGCAGCAGGAAAAACTGCTGCAAGACGCCTTTACTGTTTAACGCCTTCGCGCACCTGAAACCGAATTTAAGGACCCACAGATAATGGCTATCGAAATCAAAGCCCCCACTTTCCCGGAATCGGTTGCCGATGGCACCGTTGCCACCTGGCACAAAAAGCCGGGCGACGCCGTCAAGCGCGATGACCTGATCGTCGACATCGAAACTGACAAAGTCGTATTGGAAGTGTTGGCCACCGCTGATGGCGTGCTGGGCGCTATCGTCAAGAACGAAGGCGACACCGTTCTGTCCGACGAAGTCCTGGGCTCCATCGAAGCGGGCGGCGCTGCTGCCGCTCCAGCTGCTGCCGCTGCTCCGGTCGCTGCACAAGCTGCTGCTCCAGCCGCTGAAGGCGAAGACGATCCTGTTGCTGCACCGGCTGCTCGCAAGCTGGCTGAAGAAAACGGTATCAACATCGCTTCCGTTGCCGGCACTGGCAAAGGCGGTCGTGTGACCAAGGAAGACGTTGTTGCCGCTGTAGCTGCCAAGAAAGCCGCTCCGGCTGCCGCGCCTGCCAAGGCTGCTGCTCCTGCCGCTGCTGCTGCTCCAGTGTTCGCTGCCGGCGATCGCATCGAGAAGCGCGTACCGATGACCCGCGTGCGGGCCACCGTCGCCAAGCGTCTGGTTGAAGCTCAATCGAACATGGCGATGCTGACCACTTTCAACGAAGTCGACATGACCGAAGTCATGGCCCTGCGTTCGAAGTACAAGGACCTGTTCGAGAAGTCCCACAATGGCGTGCGCCTGGGCTTCATGTCGTTCTTCGTCAAGGCTGCCACCGAAGCGCTGAAACGCTTCCCGGCTGTCAACGCGTCGATCGACGGTGCTGACATCGTTTATCACGGCTACGCTGACGTCGGTGTTGCTGTTTCCAGCGACCGCGGTCTGGTTGTGCCGGTGCTGCGTAACGCCGAACTGATGAGCCTGGCTGAAATCGAAGGCGGCATCGCCACCTTCGGCAAGAAGGCTCGTGACGGCAAGCTGTCGATGGACGAGATGACCGGCGGTACGTTCACCATCACCAACGGTGGTACTTTCGGTTCGATGATGTCGACCCCGATCGTCAACCCGCCGCAAGCGGCCATCCTGGGCATGCACAACATTCTGCAGCGTCCTATGGCGATCAACGGTCAGGTTGTTATCCGTCCGATGATGTACCTGGCGCTGTCCTACGATCACCGTCTGATCGATGGCAAAGAAGCTGTGACCTTCCTGGTTACCATCAAGAACCTGCTGGAAGACCCGGCTCGTTTGCTGCTGGATATCTGATTTCGTTGCACGGGCCGTCCAGTGATGGACGGCCTAACTGTAATGACCAGCTTCGTCCCACGACAGTCCCTAAAAGGGGCTGTCCGGTTTGATTCGAGAAGGAATGACACATGACTCAGAAATTCGACGTGGTAGTGATTGGCGCGGGCCCTGGCGGCTACGTGGCTGCCATTAAAGCAGCGCAACTGGGCCTCTCCACTGCCTGCATCGAGAAATACACCGACAAGGAAGGCAAACTGGCCCTCGGCGGTACTTGCCTGAACGTCGGCTGCATTCCATCCAAGGCGCTGCTGGACAGCTCCTGGAAATACAAGGAAGCCAAAGAAGGCTTCGCGATCCACGGTATCAATCACGCTGGCGTGACCATGGACGTGGCGGCAATGGTTGGCCGTAAAGCCAACATCGTCAAAGGCTTGACCTCTGGCGTTGCGACCCTGTTCAAGGCGAACGGCGTTACTTCCCTGCAAGGCCACGGCAAACTGCTGGCCGGCAAGAAAGTCGAGCTGACCAAGCCAGACGGCACCGTCGAAATCATCGAAGCCGAGAACGTGATTCTGGCTTCGGGCTCGCGTCCGATCGACATTCCACCAGCTCCGGTTGACCAGAACGTGATCGTCGATTCGACTGGCGCGCTGGAATTCCAATCGGTACCTAAGCGTCTGGGCGTTATCGGCGCTGGCGTGATCGGTCTGGAACTGGGGTCGGTC
>NZ_JBBWCB010000167.1:0-10212 GCF_039888995.1 Pseudomonas rossensis
CTATAGATTGTAGCTCTATAGGTTTCGAGAGCGCTTCATCGTTCCTTTTGCGGAATCGGCAAATTGGAACTCAACACAGCGTTTGGCCTTGCGCTCAAACAGGTCCGTAAGCGACAGCAGCTCACCCAAGAGGACTTTTCAAATATCAGCAGCCGGACGTATCTGAGCACCTTGGAGCGAGGCCTGAAAAGTCCCACACTGGAAAAGCTGGAACAGTTGTCCTCAGTGCTCAACGTCCATCCACTGACCATGATGGTTGTTGCATATATGTACAAAGAAAATCGGCAAAATGTATCCGATCTTCTCAAAAATATTGAAACCGAATTAGCTTCGCTTTCACCCAGTGACACCGTTTCACTTGCACATGACCAAAAGAGTCCGAGCCAACCATAGCCTATCCGGGCGCCGAGAATGGCAGCCTTGCAGCGTGTTGCACATAGCCGTAGCGGTTGCCGCATCCGGGCCTACGCTCGTTCAGTCTGCACCTGAAACACTTCAATCAGCTGCTGGTTGTAATCGTCAAGGTGCAGTAGGAGTTCGTGACAACCATGGTCTCGTCACCGCCGTAGAACGCTTTAGCAGAGATCGCCTGCAACACCGCAGCGTTGCCCACAGAGCCTGTGGAGTTTTTTGGCCTGTATGACCATGTTTCTTACCCAACCATCCGAGGCCGGTAGGTCATTGATAAACCCCTAACTCAACCCGCTCCAGGTAGTCCTCGACAGCCTGAAACCCAAGAGAGTTACCGATAAGGTCAAGAGGGACGCTGCCTGCAAGGTGCTTACAAGGTCGATCGAGCCATTCTTCAGCAAGCCGCAGTGCGCCAAAAACAGTCGTCGCGTGCTCTAGTACCTTCGCGTATTGGAAGGCCACCGCGCTCTGCTGAACGTTAAGGCGAGCTGTCTTCGAGTCATCGCCCTGACGTTGGCTCGTTCGGATGGGCTTGCCAACGATCCGCCCGATGACCCTCGATGAGGAGTAAAGCTCAGAGATCGAGAGCATGGCCTGAACATCTTTGAGGGCGAAACCTTCCCTGGCCAGCAAGAAAATACTGAGCTGGCTGAGCTGTTCGATTTTGACTTGGGTCAAGTATTCCGTAGGCGTACGGGCTGGCAATGTCGATTTAGCTGTTTGGGTAGGAGGAGGAACCATCTGGCTGACTTCGGTTGCGACATTTGAAGCTAGCTTAGCCCGCTTTGATGCGTCGCGCGTGGTGGCCTGCACCGAATTGATCAGTCGTCCGGCAGGTCGCCCAACGTAATTGAAATGCTGATGGGCACATTGACGTTGAGGTTGTAAAAGTCGGTATCCCCAAGGGAGCACTACGCCTGGCGCCAAGACAAAGCTCGATGGCATCCAGAATGGTAGATTTTCCGCTGTCACCTGGCCGAATCAGGCAATTGAAGCCTGGGGAGGGTGGCTAGTAAATTCGCGAGCGGCGAGCACGCGAATTCCGGAGATCTGAGAACTATTCTGCATGAGCTTGCTGCAACCCAAAGATGAAACTGAGGATGCCAGAACCCGTCACAAAGCTGTACGTACCTGCCCGTTGGGAGCCTGGGACCATGCCGACTACTGGCTCCCGATTCATTTGACTTCGCTCCAGGAGCTCGCGCCTTTCTACGTTTACCCGGCTGATGGCGCAATGGTATTGTCGCCCATCGCTATGCTGCAGTGTCAAACGGATACAGGAGTTCAGTTTATGGGTGTTATGGAAAGAGCATTGGCCTCGTCGCCATTTTTAGCGAGGGCCGCGATTCCGCGTACAGGAGACGATGAAATCCCGGGGTATTACTCCACTGAACTTGATATGTGGGTCGTGAACACGACTGACGGAATCGCCCCCGTCATTGCGGAAGGTGCCTTAAGCGAGCTAATGACCAAGACCAAGGTCAATTTGGAGCAGGACGACGAGGCGCCCTGGCAATTGGACTTGCTCACGAAGACGTTTCACAACACGGAAAGTGACGACAATCACACTGGTGGAAGTAATGAGCTTCTCCAACTAGTGACAAAAACTGACACGACTCAGGAGCGCGACGATCGTTGCGACGTCAATCACATCCTTGAGCTCATCACCAAAACCAATGTCGAGCTAGAGCATGACGACAACGGTGACCCGACCTTTGGTCTCGACACCCGATACTACGAAGGTTGAGGAGGGGGAGAGCTATGCTGTTGTTGGTTACGAATCAGCGGGACATTACGATGGATTATGTCGTAGCTGAAATCCGACGTCGCGATGTACCTTACTTTCGCTTGAATACCGAACGCCTTCCTCAGTCACTTTGCGCTATGGCAAGTCACCCTCGTTCGGCATGGTCGATCTCGATCGATGGCCGCATGATCACTGGTGATCAGATAACTGCGGCGTATTTCCGCCGGCCTGGAGCACCGTATGTGCCCGAAAGCGTGACTGATGCTGGCGAGCGTGCCTACATCGCCGCTGAGTGGAGCAGTTTTCTTAAAAGCTTTTATGCTCGCCTCGGAGGCCGCTGGCTAAATTCGCCGTCCAATATCTTTGCAGCCGAAGATAAGCCACTGCAACTCCTGATGGCCCATGAGCTTGGATTCAAAGTGCCCACGGTCACCGTTACCAATGATATCGAGTCAGCACGCCAAGTTGCTGAGATGGGCCAGGCCATCGGCAAGCCTCTGCGCCAGGCGGTGCTTACAGGGGAGCGCGAGCGAGTGATCTTCACCACGCGCTTGGGCAAGCTTGAAGATGATCAAGCCCAGTCAATCGCTTTGACACCCTTTATTGTTCAGTCAGAGATCGTTAAGAAATATGACGTTAGGGTCACCGTCGTTGGGGAGTATGTTTTCGCCACGGCCATCTGGTCTCAGGATCACGTTGAGACCGAGGTCGACTGGCGCCAGGGCAGTCGACCAGATTTGAGGCATGAGAAAATCGAGCTTCCTGTCGAGATTCAGAAACAGTGCATTGCACTCGTCAGTGGATTGGGGCTGAGGTATGGGGCTATTGACCTAGTCTGCGATCAGCAAGACGAACTCTGGTTTCTTGAAATCAATCCCAATGGTCAGTGGGCATGGATTGAGAACTTGACAGGGTATCCAATTGCGTCGGCCATCGTGGACGATCTGTTGAAGATTGCCCGTGGTTGAGGAGGGCAGCTCTGTGCGCCTCTACTGCGCAAAGAAGCTTGGTAAGCTACGATGGTTCTGGCCGATCATTCAACGCTTGCCACCGGATGCCCAAGCCAATTACGACACCTGGATGAAAGAGATCGGCGACTCAGTCAAGGAAGGCGATTGGGCGAAGGACAGCGAAGTCGCACTCGATGAAGCTCGCCGAATTTTCGACGCCGAAACTGATCGTCGCAAAAGTGCAGATGCTAAGGCGGGGATCTACCTGGCCGCGATTACTGCCCTGATTCCCGTATTGGTCTCTCTATTGCCGAGCCTATGGAACGATAAAGCGAGCAAGGTGTTGAGTGTGACCTCACTATTCGTCTTCACCTGGGCGGTGGCATATTTACTGAGAGCTGGAGGTTGGGCTTTCAGCACCTTAAAGGTTGCAGGGTTCACTCAAGTTGGACCGGGAGAGATTGCCACCTGCTGGAAAAAAGACGAACCCAAGGTGGCTCTCGCAAAATCGTTGGCGATGGCAGCCTTTCTTAATTTCCCATCCGCAAATCAGAAGGTGACCGGCATAAAAATGACGCATGAATATCTTCTGCGAGCATTCCTCAGCTTTACGGTATTGATGGTTGTCCAAGTCGTCTGGCCGGTCGGTACTTGGATAGTCGTTCAGGCGGGAGGGTTATGGAAAACCGAACTCCCCAAAGTTCTCGTCATGTGTTTCTCCTAAGGGACCTAGGTCTGGATTTCGCCGGAGCCTTAGCATTGACCAATGACGCTGCAAATACCGATGGACTCTAGAGGTAGCTACCAGCCGATTCTGGGCAACCGGCTCATTCGGCGTTTCGGTGCGCCATAAAAGTTTAATTTTACCGAATACCGCACGCTTGACGGAGGTCGAATGTGACATGAAAAGTTTCAAATTGGCGGAGACACTGGCTTTAAATTAAACCGAGAGCCTGTATGCGTAAATTCTTTTCTTTGGAGAGAAGCTTAGACAATCGAAGCATTCTCAAAGGTGGAGAATTCCGCCGTTGTATGATCAGTAACTCAAACAAGATCGAATGATGCGCTTGGAGCAGATGCGTTTTTCGAACAAGAGGAATCATATGAGCATTTCAAAGAGCGCACAGATTTCAAAAAGCCAAGTGGTCGATGCGGTCACAAAATTGTCAGCTCAAAGCGTCCCGGTTACAGCAAGATCAGTTCGGGAGTTTCTTGGCAGAGGTTCATACTCAACGATCACGAAACTGCTTCGCGAAGTTCGCGCCTACGAAGCGGAAAATGAAACTGCAGAAGAAACATTTGCGGCATTTCCCGATAAAATAAGATCTATTTTGTCTTCAATTTTGCTTGAGCTGAGAAGAACTGTAAAGGAGGAGGCGGACGCGGAACGCCGAGAGATAGATAGCCTTAAACGCAACCTGCGGCACAGATGGGCGGGTTTAGTTAGAGATAAATTTGAAGCGATAAGGGCTTTGGATACTGAGCGAAAGTTTCGGATCGCACTGCAGGAAGACAACCATATCAAGGCGCAATTGCTTGATCAAATAGCAGCCATGCAGAGGCAGAATTTGTACTTAGAAAAATGCCTAGAAGAGTTCAACAATGAACACCTCATGAAACTTGCCAAGCTCGAGCAGGACCTATGTAGCAGTCAAGCACGAGTTTTTCAGCTTTCGATGAAATTGGCAGGCATACAGCCGACAGAGCCCGAAGCGTAGCGGGTACGACAGACTTTGGGGGGGTTAGTGAGTCAGCGCTTTTCTGTGGAGGAGCATTAGGACGCTGAAATATTATGACAAAGGCCTGAAAGCGAAGCCTAAACCCTAAGCCGGGTATAATCCCAGGATTTGTATTTTTACTTCCTATAAATTTAGATTTTTACTTCCGGGTAGTCTTGAAAGAACCTTTGGTAAAAGTTCCGTCCTGACACATCATTTAACATAATATACATTATGCGAACCCTCCTATAGAAGCTTGGGGGCCGAGGGAGGCACTTTTTGAACCAGGTCAAAGCCATTGCTCTGACCTGGAGCGTCAGCATCCAGCAAATGCCATTACGGATAGTCTTCACCGCCGTTTGGAAACCGGCACCGGTGAATTCGACTCAGTGCCATTTTCCAGCCACGTACCGCACCGTGCTTTTCAATAGCCAGCAATGCGTAGTTCGAACAACTCGGATCGAACCTACAGGCGTCTCTAAGGCGACTCGGTGCAATGCGCTGATAGAATCGAATGGCAAAAAAGGATAGCCAGCAAATCACCGTGGCTTACGGAAAGAAATGACGTAGTAGCTGCCCACCGAGTCTTTTTTGCCCATGAGGGCATCAAAACAGCCACCCTTCACCGACACGCCTATCGAGTCTATGCGATAGAACTCCCAACCTTCCTCGGCGTACTCGTTGACGACATTTTGCAGATAGATTGCGGCCTCATTCCCTTTGTGTTTACTTGCCTGAACCTCAATATTTGGCGGAACCTGGACCATCTTGTATGTGTACATCGCTTTCTCCTTGCGTCAGGCTTGATAAACGTCCGACTGACCCGCTAGATGGCCAGAAAAATGACTCGCCATAGTAGCCATCTGCTGGCAATGACTCTAGATGTAATAACGTCATCGACATTATGCGAACCTTCCTATACAGGACTGGGCGGCTCTGCCGGTCAGATTTGAGGCCAGGCCAGGCCTCATTAGCTACCGACAGCTGTTTCTTCAGGATCCCACCAGGCGTAATCCTCATCGGTGTCGCTTTGGATAGTTTTGGGATCTTTCGCTGCGAGTTCGGCTAGCGCTTGGGTGCTTTGTTGGAGTGCCTGGACCAGCCTGCGATACTGCTTCACCTCATTGCGCAAAACTGCCAGCTCTTGGCTTTGCCTATCAGTAATATCATTCAATCTGAGCATAAGCTCAGCAGCATAGAAAAAGGCCTTAGAGCCTGTTTGAGCGCCGGTGATTTCCTTCAAGGTTTGCACCAGTTCCTCAGGTACGTCTTGGATCTTGACCAGCATAGCGACCTCCAAACCGAATGGCGAAGCAGAAAGGTACCATAATCAGGGGGAAAGGTAGATTTTAAGCAAGTAAAAGCGTGATAAAAGCTGATTAAGGTGCCAAAAATGACCACGCATGAATTCTTAGAAGCTATGTAGCCGGATAAAAGCCAACTGGCCAATAGCTGCGCGCTTGAGCTACCCTACCCATATAATATTCGCCATAGGAATAACTAAACTAAATAGCTCTTTAGTAGAGCTAGCCATTAGTGCTTGAACGCACGAGTACTCACTACCCTCGCCCACTGTTGTTATTCACGCCGCACTTGTGTTTGCGACACGAGCGGTGCGAATAAACAAGGCGCGCACTTTCTCCCAGAAATCCCCCCCCACTACGAAAAAGCTACTGATCAACATGACGTCACCCAGCGCTTGAACTTGCCAGAGGTTGGGTCTGAGCCCTGGCCAAATGCTGTCGATGTAGGGTTCAAGAAAGGAGGAAATCAGCGGCACAAAGAACATCACGATGCCAACTCTATGACGCCATGGGCTCACTTCAACTTCCGTGCTAGGTGCAAGTGAGGACACATAACCGAACAGGCTGCGTTTTAACTGTTGGAATCCGGACTTGCCCATGATGGCAATGGCGAGAATCAGCAGGATTTTGTTGCTGATGAACAGAACGCCGGTCAGTGCAGCGATCTTTGAACCCGGCACATCGGCTGCCGCTGCGAGTGGCACCAACAGCCAGGAACCCAGCATCAAGCAGATAATGACTATTCCCAACTTAAAGCGCCAACCGGCTGAATGGGGTTCAACAACACCCGGGGTGTTATTCATAATCATCGTACCTTTCTAACAGATCACAGTAGATTTGATGACGCTTAAAAAAGCGTAGCAGCCGTGTGCCCATTTGGACGGCTATGCTCCAGTGATCTGTGTTGGTCAGGAAATGCGTAATGCATCCAGGTACAACCCTGCTGAATTGGCCTGGCCGGTTCGTGCTGCTTGGCGTATTTGGCCTCAGTGGCTGCGTACGGCTTGGGCCGGACTTCCAGCCGCCCAGCGAAGAATGGGTCAAACACTGGAGCACCCCTGCCCTCGAGCAATCCAGCCAACGCAGCCTGAACCCAGACATTCGTCAGTGGTGGCAAGTCTTCGCCGATCCGGTCCTCAATCACTTGATTGCCGAGTCGGATGCACGCAACTCCAGCCTCAAAATCGCCGGCCTGCGCGTCATGGAAGCCCGCGCCCAACTCGGCATTGCTCAAAGTGGTCTTTACCCGCAACTGCAGCAAGCCAGTGTCGACAGTCTTTACTTCAACCGCAGGCAATCCGGCGGGACCAACCCGCAAGACAGCCATTTCTGGCAACACAGCGCGGGGTTCGATGTGGGTTGGGAGTTGGACTTCTGGGGTCGGTTCAGTCGCGCCATCGAGTCGTCCGATGCCAGCTACTTCGCCGCCCAGGCCAACTATGACGACGTGCTCGTACTGCTGCGCGCACAAGTGGCCGATACCTATTTCTCGCTGCGCACCACCGAAGCGCGTTTACGCGTCGCCCGGGAAAACGCCAAACAGCAAAAACGCAACTTCGAGATCACCGAAAAGCTCTTCAACAGTGGCCAAACTGCCGAGCTCGACCTGCAACAAGCCAGAACCCAGTACTTGGGCACGTTGAGCACCATCCCCAACTTCGAAGATCAGCTCCAGCGCACCCGCAATGCGTTGGCGGTGTTGATTGGTCAGCCGCCCGGCGCACTGCCGCAACTGCTCGAGTACGAGGGATTGATCCCGCTGGTCGACCGTGCCGTGTTGCAAGATGTACCGGCCAACCTGCTGCTGCGTCGGCCCGACGTGCGCGCTGCCGAGCTCAATGTCGCTGCCCAGTCAGCGCTGATCGGTGTGGCCGAGAGTGATTTCTATCCGTCGCTGACCTTGCTGGGCAGCATCGTCTGGTCAACCGACACGCTCAGTGGCACGCCCCGGAATCTGGATTTGATCGGCGGCCCCAGTCTGCGCTGGAATCTGTTTGATCACGGCCAGATCAGCAACAACGTGCGCGTGCAGGATGCGCGGTTGCAACAGCTGATCGAGGCTTACCGCGACAAGGTTCGCCAGGCGGCACGCGAGGCGGACGATGCGGCCTATGGCCTGATCAAATCCCTGGAGCGCGAACGCATCCTGCGTGAGGCCGAAGTGGCCGCCAAGCGTTCGCTGGTGTTGGCCAGCGCGCAATATCGCGAAGGTTATTCGGACTTCCAGCGGGTGCTGGATGCGCAGCGTGCCTTGCTCGAACAACAGGACAATTACCTGGTCGCCCGCAGCAATGCCGTGAGTAATGTCATTGCCTTGTACAAAGCCGTGGGCGGTGGCTGGTACAGCGCCCAGCCGAAAGTTGATCCAACCACCCGCCAGCAAATGGAAAAACGCACTGACTGGGGCGATCTGCTGAAAGAGCCCACCCCTGCACAGCCTGCCATTCCAATGTCTTACAAGGTAAAAGACCAATGAGTGAAACCGCCCCTTCCACGTCCGAGCCCCCAGTCGCCCAGGCACCAGCGCCGGCTGCCGACCCGGCGAAAAAAGGCATCAAGTGGATCCTCCTACTGATCCTCCTGAGTCTGACCTGGTACCTGTTGGCGGATCGTTTCACCCCCTACACACAACAGGCCCGGGTGGGCGCCTTTGTGATTCCGGTCGCCTCGGAAGTGGCAGGCCGCGTGACCCGGGTAAACGTGCGCAACAATCAGGACGTCAAGGCCGGCGAAGTTCTTTTCGAGGTGGACCCGCAGCCGTACCAGATTGCCGTCGACCGTGCGCGCGCCGACCTTGAATCGACCCGCCGACAGATCGGTGCGAGCACCGCCGGCATTGCCTCGGCGCAAGCCAACTTGCGGGCCGCCCAGGCCAATGAGCTCAAGGCGCGCCAGGACAATCAGCGTCTTGAGGGTTTGTATCGCGAAGACCCCGGCACCATTTCCGTACGGCTGCTCGAAGTGTCTCGCGCCAACCGCGAACAGGCTGTGAGTCAGGTCGCCGCTGCCCGCGCCGAAGTACAGCGCGCGCGTGAACAGGAAGGTGGTAGCGAGGAAGACAACGCCTTGCTGCGCAGTGCCGCCACGGCGTTGTCCAAAGCCGAACTGGATCTGTCCAACACGCAGATTCGCGCTCGCTCGGCCGGACTGATTACGGATCTGCGTACTGACGCTGGGCAATTCGCTGCTGCCGGTAGCCCGGTCATGACCCTGATCGCCATTCATGATGTGTGGATCAGTGCGGACATGACCGAGAACAACCTCGGTCTGGTGAAGCTCGACACGCCGGTTTCGATTGTTCTGGATGCTCTGCCGGGCGAGGTCTTCGAGGGGCGCGTGCGCAGCGTCGGTTACGGCGTCAGCGTGGGGCAGACACCTCCGCCTGGCACCTTGCCCAGCGTGCAGAACAGCCGCGATTGGTTGCGTCCGGCCCAGCGTTTTCCGGTCATTATCGAGTTTTCGCCAGACTCATTGAACACGTTGCGTGACAGTAGGGGGATCCGTGCCGGTGGGCAGGCCGAAGTCATGGCCTTCCCCACCGAGGGCAATCCGCTGAACCCACTCGGCCGCGTGTTTGTGGGGTTCATGAGCTGGCTGAGCTATGCCTATTAAGGGTGTGTCTACTCGGCGCACGCCGCGGGATCAACGCGCACTGCGCCTGGCCACCGGTACAGCGTTGTGCCTCACCGCCAGTTTCGGCCTGGGCTTGCCGATTCCTTTTATGGCGCCGGTGCTTTGCCTGCTGTTGCTGGCCTCGGTCAATCGCCCGCTGCCTTTCAAGGCCGGACTGGTTCTCGCACTGGCCGCCATGTTGACCACCGGCACCGGCCTGCTATTGATCCCGGTCCTGCGTTATTACCCCATCAGCGGCGTGCTATTGATCAGCGTCGGTCTGTTCCTGGCCTTCCGCTTTGGCCTGCGCGGCGGCAACACCTTGATCATGACCTTCCTGGTGATTGGCCTGACCATGATCTCCTCGGCCGGTATCGCCGAATTCGATCTGGCGGCGATGGTCATCGGCGCACTGGTCAAGGGTTTGCTGCTCGCCGTTGTCGTCGTGGCGTTCAGTCATGGGGTATTCC
>NZ_JBBWCB010000168.1:0-10180 GCF_039888995.1 Pseudomonas rossensis
TTCTTAAACATGGCATTACTGACTGAACACGAACAACGCAAAGTTGCCGAGGCGATTGCCCGGGTCGAGCGCGATACGGACGCCGAACTGGTGACCGTGCTCGCGGCCCGCGCCGACGACTACGCGTACATCCCGCTGCTCTGGGCCAGCCTGGTGGCGCTAGTGGTACCGGGTATCGTGCATTACCTGTCGGGCTGGCTGACCATGCACAGCTTGCTGCTGGTGCAATGGATCACGTTCATCGTGCTGTGCCTGGTGTTCCGGATTCCGAAAATAACCACGCACCTGATCCCGCGCTCGGTGCGTCACTGGCGCGCCTCGAACCTGGCGCGCCGGCAGTTTCTGGAGCAAAACCTGCACCACACGGTGGGCAGCACCGGGATGCTGATTTTCGTCTGCGAAGCCGAGCGCTATGTGGAAATTCTGGTCGATGAGGGGATTTCGAAGCGCCTGGATAACAAAAACTGGGACGCGATTGTGGCGGCGTTCACTCAGCAGGTGAAGCAGGGGCAGACGTTGCAGGGGTTTGTCACCTGCGTCGAGGCGTGTGGCGAGTTGCTCAAGGTGCATGTGCCGGTGACGCATGTGAGGAATGAGTTGCCGAATCGGTTGGTGGTGTTGGGCTGAGTCTAGGCAGCGACACATTCCTTGTAGCAGCTGGCGAAGCCTGCGTTCGGTTCGGGCCGCGTTCGGACGCAGCAGTCGTAAATCCGGTATTCACGGTCTTCCTGATGCACCGCGTGTGCTGATTTTACGACTGCTGCGCAGCCGAACGCAGGCTGCGCCAGCTGCTACAGATCGCACCGTTCGGGAAATTACCCGTGCCCTCAATCCCCATCCCCCCTAAAATACCCGCCATTCCCCGATCCGCACCGCCCGAGGCCGCTTTTCCCATGTCTGTCACCGCCACTCCCGCCAGCCTCGTGCCGGATCATCACGCCCAGTTCATCGATCTGCTGCAATCCAGCCTTGATCAGAACGCCTTCATCAAACTGGTGCTGGCCAAGTACGTCGGCACTGAAGTGGACTTGCAGCGGCTGATCATCAAGCAACTGACGGTCAAGGATCAGCCCTGCCTGTCCTTCGTCTACCGTTACAAGACCCGCGACATCACCAAGAATCTGCCGATTGCCGAGGGCGTAGCGACTATCGCTGCGCTGCTGCCGGCGTCGTTCAAAAATGCGCATTTACTGTCGCTGACTGATGAAGCCCAGCTCGAATACAGCAAAAAGGGCAAGTCTTCGCTGTTCAAGAGCAAACCTCAGCAATTGCGCGAGGTGCCGTCCGCCGAGCACAACCGCGAGAAAAACCGCTTCCTCGACCTGAGCCGACCGTTCCTCGCCGACCTCGGCGTGACCAACAAGCAACATGAGCTGATCCCGGCGATGTCGCGCAAGTGGAAGCAGATCAACAAATTCATCGAGGTCTTCAGCCATGCACTGACCACCTCGCCCTTGGCGCTGGACAAGCCGGTACAGGTGGCGGACTTCGGTTCGGGAAAGGGTTACCTGACGTTCGCGATCCACGACTATCTGCGCAACACCTTGAAGGCAGAAGGCGTGGTGACGGGTGTCGAGCTGCGCGAAGAAATGGTCAACCTGTGTAACGCCGCAGCCGCAAAACTCGAGCATCCGGGGCTGGTGTTCAAGTGCGGTGATGTGCGCAGTGTGGCGCCGAGCGAGCTGGATGTGATGATCGCGCTGCATGCCTGCGACATCGCCACCGACTATGCGATTCACACCGGCATTCGTTCCGGCGCCTCGATCATCATGTGCTCGCCGTGCTGCCACAAGCAGATCCGCCTGCAAATCCAGAGCCCGGCGCTGCTCAAACCGATGCTGCAATACGGTCTGCATTTGGGGCAGCAGGCGGAAATGGTCACCGACAGTTTGCGTGCGTTGTTCCTGGAAGCCTGCGGTTACGAGACCAAGGTGTTCGAGTTCATTTCACTGGACCACACCAACAAGAACAAGATGATCCTGGCGGTCAAACGTACCGAGCCGGTTGATCCGGCCCAGCTGTTGGTGAAGATTCAGGAACTGAAGGATTTCTACCGCATCAGCGAGCATTGCCTCGAAACCCTGCTGCGGGCTGACGGCTACCTCTGACCCCTGTGGGAGCTGGCTTCACTGTGGTCTTGCGTCCCAACATCACGGTCACGATCACCCCGGCGGCAAACAGCCAGGTGATCGGCTCGATGTGTTCGCCGAAGAACAGCGCCGAAAAAGCGATGGTGAAGAAGATCTGCAACAGTTGGATCTGACTGACCCGGGCAATCCCCCCCATCGCCAGCCCGGCGTACCAGGCAAAGAAACCGATGAACTGCGAGAACAGCGAGACGTAACCGAAGGCCCACCAGGTCTTGGCCGAAATCTCGCCTTGATGTTGCAGCGCCAGGTACACCACCGGCCCGATCAGCAACGGCGTCGACAGCACCAGCGCCCAGCAGATCACCTGCCAACCGCCCATCTCCTTGGCCAATCGGCCGCCCTCGGCGTATCCCAAACCGCCCACGGCAATCGCCCCGAGCATCAGTAAATCACCAGCCTGAATGCTGCCAGCCCCGCTGATCAGCGCATAACCCAGCACCAGCGCACTGCCCAGCGCAGCGCAGGCCCAGAAGGCTTTCGACGGTCGTTCGTGGGACAACCACGCGGCGTACAGCGCCACGCACAACGGCTGTAAGCCGTTGACCAGCGCACCGTGAGACGCCGGCAAGGTTTGCATGGCCCAGGCCGACAACACCGGGAAGCCTAGGATCACCCCGACAATCACCAGGGTCAGGCCTTTGACTTGTTTCCACGTTGGCCACTTCTCCCGGCGCCACAGCAACAACATCGCCGCCGGAACCGCCGCGAACAGCGCACGGCCCAGGCCGTTGAGCAGAGGATGGAGTTCCTGCACGACGATCCGTGTGAAGGGCAGGGTGAGGCTGAAGATCATAACGCCGAGCAGGCCGAGGGCCATGCCGGTGTTTTCGCGCGAGGACATGATGGCAACCAGAATCGAGGGTGGCGGGAAGACCTTCATCTAGCCATAAACCGCGGGGGGCGCGCTGTTACAGCTAGGCGCAGAGTTATCCGTACAGTTGCGAGTAATGCTCGCAACGTAGGAGCTGCGTAGTAGTCGGGTATTACCTGCCATGCTGATTAAGGACTACCTTGAATACTCCTGCAGGCCCACGTATTTCCCAGAGGAGTCCTCCCCATGGCGGCTAAAAAAATTCTGATGCTGGTCGGCGATTACGTCGAAGACTACGAAGTGATGGTGCCGTTTCAGGCGCTGCTGATGGTCGGTCACACGGTGCACGCCGTTTGCCCGGACAAAACCGCCGGTCAGACCGTGCGCACGGCGATCCATGACTTCGAAGGCGATCAGACCTACAGCGAAAAACCCGGTCACCTGTTTGCCCTGAACTTCGACTTCGCCAAGGTCACGTCCGAGGACTACGACGCCCTCCTGGTACCAGGCGGTCGTGCGCCGGAGTACCTGCGCCTGAACGAAAAAGTCCTGGAACTGGTGCGCGCGTTCGACAAGGCCGGCAAACCGATTGCCGCCGTGTGTCACGGCGCACAATTGCTGGCGGCAGCGGGGATTCTCGAAGGTCGCGAGTGCAGCGCCTACCCGGCCTGTGCTCCGGAAGTGCGCTTGGCGGGCGGTACGTTCATCGATATCCCGGTGACGGAAGGTCACGTTCAGGGCAATCTGGCCACTGCTCCGGCCTGGCCGGCGCACCCGAGCTGGCTCGCCGGTTTCCTCGGGTTGCTGGGCACCAAAATCACGCTGTAACGAGGGACCTTTCCATGTGCGAGCTCTATGTCAAAGCCGATCCGATTCTCTATGAATCGCGCTCCCGCTCGCTGCGCATCTGCGGGGTGGTCACCACCCTGCGGCTGGAGAATCAGTTCTGGGACATCCTCAGCGAAATCGCCGAGGTCGACGGCATGACCACCAACCAGTTGATCGCCAAGCTGTATGAAGAGGTGATGGACTACCGCGGCGAGGTGGTGAATTTTGCCTCGTTTTTGCGGGTCAGTTGTACGCGCTATCTGAGTCGGCGACGGGTGCAGGCGCCGGAGTTATCGGTGGTGCGTGCGGTGGTGAAGTAGGGCAGGTTGGTCTTTACTCTGAAGCGCGAAACCTCTCAATTGCCAAGGAGAAAGAGCATGTCTGGATGGTATGAAGTGAGCAAAAGCAGCAATGGTCAGTTCAAGTTTGTACTGAAGGCCGCTAACGCGGAAACCATTCTGACCAGCGAGCTGTACACCACCCGCGCTGCCGCTGACAAAGGCATCGTGTCGGTTCAGAGCAGCAGCCCGAAGGATGAACGCTACGAGAAGAAAACCACCAAGGATGGCCATCCTTACTTCAACCTCAAGGCTGGTAACCACGAGATCATCGGTAGCAGCGAGGCGTACGCTTCCGCTGCCGCGCTGGAGAAAGGCATCGCCAGCGTAAAGGCCAACGGGCCGACCACGGTGATCAAGGACAAGACCTTGCCGGTGCTCTAAACACACCGTTTGAAGCATGAATGCAAATCCCCTGTGGGAGCGAGCTTGCTCGCGATGGCGGACTGACAGGCAACATCGATGTTGACTGTTATGGCCTCATCGCGAGCAAGCTCGCTCCCACATTGGTTTTGTGTGTGCCGGTAGATCAGCGCAATGCGTTCAACAACGCTTGCAACTGACTGCAACCCGCCTCGCCGAGTGGAAACACCGGCAACCGTGGATCGCCCGCTTCCAGCCCGGTGGCGCGCAAACCGGCCTTGATCGTCGCTGGCAAACCACCTTTCAGAATGAAATCCAACAGCGGCAACTGGCGGTAGAACAGTTCGCGTGCCTTGCCCAGGTCGTTGGCCAATACCGCTTCATACAAATAAAGATTGGGCTGCGGGATCAGGTTCGGTGCCGCGGTGCACCAGCCTTTCGCGCCGGCTGCAAAGGCTTCCAGCGCCAATGGATTACAGCCGTTGTAGAACGGCACCCGACCTTCGCCCTGCCGTTGCAGCTGGTGCATGCGCTGGATGTCGCCGGTGCTTTCCTTGACCATCGTCACGTTGTCCACGGCATTGAAAATCCGCAGGATCAGGTCCACCGACATGTCGGTGCCGCTAGTCGCCGGGTTGTTGTAGAGCATGATCGGTACGCCGATGTTCTCGCCGATGGCGCGGTAGTGGGCGAGGATTTCCGCTTCGCTGAGTTTCCAGTAGGACGTCGGCAGCACCATCACCACATCGGCGCCGTGGGCTTCGGCGAAACGTGCGCGGCGCACCGCTTTGGCGGTGGTCAGGTCAGACACGCTGACGATGGTCGGCACGCGTTTGGCCACGTGTTTGATGCTGAATTCGCTGACCTGATCCCATTCCGCGTCGCTCAGGTAAGCGCCTTCGCCGGTGCTGCCCAGCGGTGCGATGGCGTGGACGCCGCCGTCGATCAGGCGATCGATCGAACGCCCGAGCGCTTCGAGATCAACGCCCTCACCGTTGGCGGTGAACGGGGTGATGGTGTAGCCGATGATGCCGTGAATGTTTGGGGTCGACATGGCGACTCTCCTCTTGAAAATGAGTGGTTTCAGTTCAGGCAATCGGCGTGTTGACGCAGGTTCTGCCGAGCGTAGTAGTTGAAAGCGGCGGCGTGACGTTTCGGCCTGGCGATCCAGTCATGGGCTTCGCGGCCCAGCTCTGGCAGGATCGGCTTGATGGTCCCGGCGCTCATGGCCAGCAATTGCAGCTTGGCCGCTCGTTCAATCAGTTGCGCAATGACACAGGCTTCTTCGATGGTCGCGCCTGTGGACAATTGACCGTGGTGCGAAAGCAGAATCGCCCGTTTGTCACCCAGGGCTGCGGCAATCAGTTCACCTTCCTCGTTGCCCACCGGCACGCCCGGCCAGCCTTCGAGAAACGCGCAATCGTCGTAGAGCGGGCAGAGGTCCATGTGGGAAATCTGCAGCGGCACTTCGAGCATCGATAGCGCGGCAACGTGGGTCGGGTGAGTGTGAATGATGCAGTTCACGTCCGGCCGCGCGCGGTACACCCAGCTGTGGAAACGGTTGGCCGGGTTGGGCATGCCGTGGCCTTCAAGCACGTCCAGGTCTTCGTTGACCAGCAGCAGATTGCTGGCGGTGATTTCGTCGAAACCCAGGCCCAGTTGTTGAGTGTAGTAGGTGCCCGGTTGCGGGCCGCGGGCGGTAATCTGCCCGGCCAGGCCAGAGTCGTGGCCGTTCTCGAACAGAATTCGGCAGGTCAGGGCCAGCTTTTGCCGCTCGGTCCACGTATTATCCGCCAGGGTATTTTGCATCTGGGTCAGCGCTTGCTTGACCAGTTGCTCTTTGGGTAGTGCTAAGGTCTTGGCCATATCGGTGTCCTTTGGGTGGTTCAATGGACGTCGGATTTGCCGTTCACTCGTTGCTCGCAAGGTCGTGGGTGAATGCAAATGACACAAGTGATGCTATATGACACTTTGTGTCATAAACAAGGAAAAATCGTTGCCCCTTTGATGGATTAATCGCTCTACATGTCTATCCGTTTGAAATTACTGAGAAAAAAACTCGGCGTGACGCTGGAGGCCTTGGCCGAAAAGTCCGGCATGACCAAGAGCTATCTGTCGAAAGTCGAACGCGGGCTCAACACCCCGTCGATTGCTGCCGCGCTGAAACTGGCCAAGGCACTGAACGTGAAGGTCGAGGAGTTGTTCTCCGAAGACAACGTCAGCCTCGACAGTTACAGCCTGGTGCGCAGCGACGAACGCCAGTCTCTGGCGGCCAACGATGAAAGCCCGGGTTACGCGGTGCTGGCTCATCAGGTCAGCGAGCGCAGTCTGCTGCCGTTCATGATTTACCCGCCGACCGAGTTTGCCGACAAGACCTTTAAGGAACATTTGGGCGAGGAGTTTCTGTTCGTGCATGAGGGGCAGGTGGAAGTGGACTTCATGAACGAGCGGGTGCTGCTCGATCGTGGGGATGCGTTGCATTTCAATGCGCAGAAACCTCACCGGATACGGTCAGTGGGCGAGGTTCAGGCGCAGTTGTTGGTGGTGGTGCATAGCGCCGAGGAATGAGCCGCCAGTTTTGATCTTGATTTAAAGCTCGACCGGCACGGTCAGCTTCGGGCCGCCCAACGCATGCGTCTTCGAATCAAAAAACCGCAACTCACTCCCGGTCCCGTCAAACACCTTCGCGTAATGCCGCTTCTGGTGCTGAATGAACGCCTTGCTGCGCGGATAAATCGAGATCGCCACCACTTGCGGTTTCGCCTGGCGCAAGGCGTGAATGATGTGGCTGTCCTGCTCACCCAGGGCATGACCGAACAGGCACAACCCGTCGCCATGACCGAGTAGCTGGTCGTAGCAGAACGACAGATAGTCTGAGCTGCGAATGGTTTTGAGTTTGTCCTGCGCCGAACCTTCATTGACGAACAGCGGCACGTCGTCGAGGGTCTTGATCGTGTTGTTGATCGCGAAACTGCCGAGCAACGTGCCCTCGGTCGACATCAGTTTGCGCGCCGTGCCGTCCTGATTCCGCACCAGATGCAACCCGCCATGCAGGTAAAGCAGGCGGGTTTTATCGGTCGCCGTGGCGCTCAGATCGAAGCTCGGCTCTGCCCCCTGAAACAGGTCGCTGATCGCATCAGGCTGGTGCTGGATCGCCCAGGAATTGAGCAGGTCGTAGTTGGTGGTGAACACGGTCCGGTAGCGGCCCAGTTCCTGATTGATCGTCGCCAGCGTCGAAGGCACCACCAGCCGCCACGGGATGTGCACCGCGTGCACGGTGTTGATCAGCGCTTCCTTGATCGCGTAGTAACGATTGCGTGGTGCGGCGGAGCTCACGGCGAGGGCCTTGTTGACCCGGCTGGTGGTTTTCAGTGCGCTGAGCACCTGCTCGAAGCTGCGCGTCTGCAGGGCGTCAAACACGCTCAGCTCGGACTGGCTCAGGGGTTTTTCTTCTACGGTACGGGCGTTTTCGAACAGCGAGTCGTAGCCGAAGTCGTCCCACACGGCGCGACTGGCGCCGTTGCCCACCAGCAGGCCACTGAACGAGGCGGTGGCGCGCAAGGCGTTCCAGTCTTCAAGTTGGGCATCAACATCCTGGAAATCGGTCATTGCGGTCAAAGTCTCAAAGCAAAAGGTCTGATGGGCGGCGACTTTATCACGACCAAGACTTGAGCCAGATCAAGTTACTGCGTGACCGATCGGTCGATCCTGTGGGTACCCGCTGGATCGGCGCTGCCGGTTCGGCCTCAGCCAGGAGACTCGCTCATGAGCAGCACGTTTTTCATCCCCTCCGTGAACATCATGGGCATCGGTTGCCTCGACGAAGCCATGAACGCCATTCGCAAGTATGGTTTTCGCAAGGCGCTGATCGTTACCGACGCCGGGCTGGCCAAGGCGGGCGTAGCGAAGATGATTGCCGAGAAACTGGCGATGCAGGACATCGATTCGGTGATTTTCGACGGCGCCAAGCCTAACCCGAGCATCGCCAACGTCGAGAGCGGCCTGGGTCTGCTGAAAGAAACCCGCTGTGACTTCGTGGTGTCCCTGGGCGGCGGTTCGCCCCATGACTGCGCCAAAGGCATCGCGTTATGCGCGACCAACGGTGGGCAGATTCGCGATTACGAAGGCGTCGATCAATCCACCCAGCCGCAACTGCCGTTGATCGCCATCAACACCACCGCCGGTACCGCCAGCGAGATGACGCGTTTCTGCATCATCACCGACGACTCCCGTCACGTAAAAATGGCCATTGTCGATCGCAACGTCACGCCGCTGCTGTCGGTCAACGACCCGGCGTTGATGGTCGCCATGCCCAAGGGTCTGACGGCTGCCACTGGCATGGACGCACTGACCCACGCCATCGAAGCCTACGTTTCCACGGCGGCCAATCCGATCACCGATGCCTGCGCACTGAAGGCGATCACGTTGATCAGCAACAACCTGCGCCTGGCCGTCCGCGACGGCAGTGACATGGCCGCGCGGGAAAACATGGCCTACGCACAGTTCCTCGCCGGCATGGCGTTCAATAACGCATCCCTGGGTTATGTCCACGCCATGGCTCACCAGTTGGGCGGGTTCTACGACTTGCCTCATGGTGTGTGCAACGCGGTACTGCTGCCCCACGTACAAAGCTTTAACGCGCTGGTTTGCGCCGATCGCCTTACCGATGTCGCCCTTGCGATGGGCGTCGATGTTCACGGTCTCACCCCGGAAGCGGGTGCCCAGGCGGCCATCGTGGCGATCCGCAGCCTGTCCAAAGACGTGGAGATTCCCGCCGGTTTGCGTGAGCTCGGCGCCAAGCTCAACGACATCCCGATCCTCGCCAGCAATGCCTTGAAAGATGCGTGTGGCCTGACCAATCCTCGCGTGGCGGATCAGCGCCAGATCGAGGAAATTTTTCGCAGCGCCTTTTAGGAGGTTTTACGGCCGGGCGCGAGCATTACGCAAAGCATCGCGCCCAACGCCAGCAAGGTACACAACAGCGACAACGGCCATGCTTGCGGGCTCGCGATCAAACTGGCGATCCCGCCGATAACCGCGGCCATCAGTTGATGAATGAAGCCGCTCAACGCCATCGCATACGCACCGCCGACCGGCGAACCGTCATTGGCCAGGGACAGGCTGATCGGATAAGTCAAAGACTGGCCCAACACCGCAACGCAATAGGGCAACCAGAACAGCAGCGCCACTGAAGTACCCGCCAAACTCCCCAGCAACATCACCGCGCTGCCAGCCAGCACCAGCCCTACGCCCGCCGTCATCAACCCGCGTTGACCGGTGCGAAGTACAAAGCCATTCACCGCCAAAGCCCCCAGAAAATAGGCCGTGCTGATCGGCCAGCCCAACAACCCGTATTCCACGGCCGACCAGTTGAACGGTCCTTGCAGAATCAGCGGCGCTGCGGTGTTGAACGCCACAATCACCCCGTACCCAAGGCCGCCGGTGAGGGCCGGCAACAGAAAGGCTCGATGACGCAAAATGCGCCAGTAACTCGGCCAGGCGGATGACGGGGCATTCTCCTCGGCCAGCACCGGGAACGTAACCCGAGCCACGACCAGCCCCATCATCAGACTCACAGCACCCAACAGGTAGAAAATCGCTGGCCAGCCCAGCGCCACCTGGATGATCGACCCCAGGTATTGGCCAATCCCCAGCGCCACCACAAAGGAAATCGAAATCCAGGACAACGC
>NZ_JBBWCB010000169.1:0-10154 GCF_039888995.1 Pseudomonas rossensis
ACTTTTTCGACTTTGGCGTCGGGACGCATCATGACGGACTGGCTCCAGAAAGAAATCGGGAGCACAGCATCGGACATCAGGTTTCGGCTTGGAATGTGGGCTTCATGGAGCGCTTACAGGGTATCTACCAAAAGTGGGCGATTCACTTAGCGCCATGCTATCAAGCAACGTCAAACAAACAACGTCAAAAACCCAGTCATTTAGCGAATTCCTCGCGTCTGGAATTTTTTCATGGCGTGAAGTGTAAAGTGCAAAAGGTGTCCTAGACTACAGGCTTAAATGGTCTGATTTCTTGAATTTTTCACCGCTGCAACTACTGGATTTTTATATGAATTCAGACAGTCTTCAGACGCAGCACTGCCTTTATCGAATGCCCCCTATCGACCCAAGAGCGGGATGCAAATATGAACAGTAGTTCAGTAGCGGGCTCTCGATTCAGCGTACTTGATGGATGGCGCGGCATAAGCATCTTGCTTGTCTTGGCATGCCACCTGCTACCACTTAGCCCAAAGCCTTGGCAATTTAATGCCGCCGCAGGCGTTATGGGAATGGCTATATTTTTTACGTTATCGGGTTTCCTGATAACAAACTTTCTGCTCAACAACAGCAGCGTCGTTGATTTTTTAATCCGCAGAATCTTTCGGGTTGTGCCTCTCGCCTGGTTGTACATGCTCATTGCTTTACCTGTCATGAACAGCACTCCGGAGTTCTACATCGCAAACTTTCTGTTCGTTGCCAACTGGCCGCCTATGTGGCTTGGCAATGTAAACGGCCACCTATGGAGTTTGTGCATGGAGGTCCAGTTTTATTTCGCCATCGCTTTGCTGGTAGTTCTGATGAGAAACAAGTGGGTGCTGCTGATCCCTGTTCTCTGCATCGCCGTCACGATGTACCGGGTCATGAATGATGTGCATGTCGCAATCAACACTTACTACCGCATTGATGAAATACTTTCCGGATGCATACTGGCACTGATATACAACAATAGACTGGGCAACATCCTTGACAAACTTCCGACACCACCGGGGGTCGCGCAAATATTTTTATGCCTCCTGTTTGTCTTGTCCTGTCATCCCGCTGCGGGCTTCATGAACTACTTCCGCCCCTATCTTGCCGCAGCAATGGTGGGGAGCACGTTACTAAATAGTCGGACACGAATTGCCCAGATGCTGAATAATCGCGCTCTATTTTATATCGCCACCATCTCGTACGCTCTCTACGTTGTTCATCCACTGCTAATACATACTTGGCTGGGTAGCGGAGATACCGTCATAAAATATCTGAAGCGCCCTTTGTTGTTCGCCGCCATTTTTATCACCGCGCACATCTCGACCTTCTATTATGAAAAATGGTGGATTGCTTTTGGTAAGAGATTTGCCAAAAAAGTAGCTAGCCAATCTGTTACATCGATCGGTTGAATCCACAGTCGATTGCGGCCTTCACGACAGGAAGCAATCCGGCTAAATGTGGACGGTCGTCCCCGCTAAAAAGCCTGTACTTTGGAAGATGTTTTTTTGGTAGATATCAGGCTTTTTCACCAACTCACATACAGACCTCCTCGAAGTGCTGAATGAGATTTCGGCATTGATGTCCTTCGCGTATGCGCGGCATGGGCCGATACCCGACGATCATCCACTGTCACAGACAGGCTTTTCGCATCTGAAATAGAACGCCTCCTTGGCCGGCTGATCGGCAGTAGCTACCGCCACAAGCAAACGCATGCAGCCGTGGTTAAAGCTACCGCCTGCCCTGCCGATAACTCCGTCCATGGACTTGTGTACCTCCGGTACAACGGTCATGACTGACCTTGCGACCCATGCACTCTACCGCTTGGCCGCGTCATTTAAGGAGAAGTGACTGTGATCATTGGTATTGACCTGGGCACCACCAACAGCCTCGTGGCTGCGTGGGATGGTGAACAGGCCCGGATACTCCCCAATGCCTTGGGCAACCTCTTCACGCCGAGCGTCGTGGGTCTCGATGATCATGGCCAATTGGTTGTCGGGGATATCGCTCGCGAGCGGTTGCACACCCATCCGCAACTCACCGCGTCGCTGTTCAAGCGCTACATGGGCAGCGCCCGTGAGACGCGGCTCGGTGGGCGCGCCTACCGCGCGGAAGAACTGTCGGCGATGTTGCTGCGCAGCCTCAAGGCCGACGCCGAGCGTGCCTTGGGCGAGCCTGTTCACGAAGCGGTGATCAGCGTACCTGCGTACTTCAGCGATGCTCAGCGCAAGGCGACGCGGGTCGCTGGTGAGCTGGCCGGGTTGAAAATTGAAAAACTGGTCAACGAACCGACCGCCGCCGCATTGGCCTACGGCCTTCAACAGCGAAACGAAACGACCTTTCTGGTGTTCGACCTCGGTGGGGGCACCTTTGACGTATCCATCATGGAGCTGTTTGAAGGCGTCATGGAAGTTCGCGCCAGCGCCGGCGACAATTTCCTCGGCGGTGAAGACTTCGATGAGCTGCTCGTGGAGCATTTCATCGCAAAAATCGGCGCCGCCGATTTGCCGGACACGGCCCTCCCTGCCATTGCACAACGGTTGCGGCGTGAAGCGCAACGGGTTCGCCATGTGCTGGGACAGGCACAGACCGCACGCTTTACCCTGCGCGAGCAACCGCGCGAGTGGAGCATCGAACTGACCCAGGGCGACCTTGCGGACATCTTCCGTCCCTTGCTGGATCGCTTGCGTGCGCCGATCGAACGCGCACTGCGCGATGCGCGGATCAAAGTCGCGGACCTCGACGAGATATTGCTGGTGGGCGGCACGACGCGTATGCCGCTGGTGCGCAAGCTGGTGGCGGCCCTCTTCGGGCGAATCCCGTCGATGCAGCTCAACCCGGACGAAGTGGTCGCGCAGGGCGCGGCGGTCCAGGCGGCACTAATGGCGCGTCATGCTTCCCTTGAAGAAGTGGTGCTGACCGATGTATGCCCCTATACCTTGGGCATCGAAACGTCGGTTCAGGTGGGGGCGGGTTTTCAAAGCGGCCACTACCTGCCGATCATCGAGCGTAACACGGTGGTGCCGGTGAGCCGTTCCCGCGTTGTGTCCACCCTCACTGACAATCAGAAAGTGGTCAGTCTGGGTGTCTATCAGGGCGAAAACCGGCTGGTGAGTCACAATATTTTCCTGGGGCAGTTGGAAATCGCCGTGCCGCCGCGCAAGGCCGGTGAAGTGACCCTGGAGGTGCGCTTCACCTATGACAACAACGGTTTGCTCGAGGCGCAGGTGCACCTGCCCATCAACGGCGAAACCCGCAGACTGGTCATCGAGAACAACCCCGGCATACTGGCCCCAGAAGAAATTGCCCAGCGGCTCGCCGCCCTCGAAGCGCTCAAAGTGCACCCCCGCGATCAGCAGATCAATACGCTGCTGCTGGCCCGGCTGGACCGCTTGTATCAGGAAAGCCTGGGCGATGGCCGGCAGCATATTGCCGGGCTGGCGTTCCATTTCCAGCAAATGCTCGACACTCAGGACGAACGTCAGATACGCGAAGCCCGCAGCGACATTACTCAGCGCCTGGGTCATTTCGAGCGAGAGGTTTAAGCCCCCATGAACCATTGGCAAGTACTCAGCCTAACGCCGAACGCGGACGAACGCAGCATCAAGCGAGCCTATGCGCGCTTGCTCAAAACCCATCGTCCAGACGAAAACCCTGATGCGTTCCAGCGCCTGCGTGAAGCCTATGAAGCTTCGCTGGCCGAGGCTCGCTGGCGCGCGAAGGCGGATGAGGAAATCGTTGATGCCCCGTTAGCCGTAAGCGCACTCGGCCCGCAATGCCCCCAGGCGGACGAAGTTCCTTCGCTGGCCATCCCTGTGGACAGCGTCGATAGCTCAACCCGTCCTCCAGAACCGTCTCTTGGGCAGATGCAGCAGTGGCTGGCCGACGGTAAAGACCGGCAGGTAATGGACGCGCTGCGCGCCTGGCTGGCCAGCGACTGGCTTATATCCTTCGAACACCGCCAGCGGTTCGAGCAAGATGTATTGGCTTGGCTCGAGTCCGCCCCGCATTGGTCGCCAGCGTTCTTCGATGGCGTGTGCCAGATCATGGGATGGGACGAAAAACAGGGCACGTTACCGTGCGAATACTGGCGTTGGGACAGGCTGATCCGGCGGTGCGAGGTGCAGGCCATGGAGGCAACCGTGCGCGGCGAGCTGGCCAGATTCGATGCCGAGAAAATCCACGGGCAGGCCGCCGCCTTGCTGCTCAAACCCATGAGTGACCGCCACCGTCGTGAAATGGCCGATTACTTTACCAGCCTCGACTGGCAACGCTTTTCACAGCTCGCCCAGGACATTGAATACCAATACCCCGAGGTGCCCCAACGTCTCGGGCTGCAGCCACTGGACAACTGGCGGGACTGGTTGCCGGCCACCCACTATTCAGGGGTCTACCTGTTCTTGTGGCTGGCGCTCTCTGCTTTACTGGTGGTTTCGCTGCTGGCCGGGTCGTCGAAAAATACCGGGTTGGTCACCTCGGTCCTTATGCCGATCTTCATGATGGCGGTGATGTGGGTCGGCCTGAAGGCTTACCAGGTGTGGGCCATGGTGGCCGTGAGGCTGGGGCAGCTGGATGTGCTGCTCAGTGGATGGTTACTCCCGCGGGGATGGTATCGGCAAGGCGCCGGGCTCTTGGTGCTGCGCCACATCCTCCCCAGTGCAATACCGGCAGTCGTGGCTTACGCCTGGTCCGATCATGTGCTGTGGCTGCAATGGATGAGCCCCGTGGTGGTGTTCCTGGGCACGATTTATTTCACCAATGCTGCGCTGAGCGGCGGACAGCTCTCGTTGCCCGCTCGGGCATTACGAGCCATCAAGCTGAAAGTCGATCGGTTGCCCTGGCACGTGCTCAAGCGCGAAGGTGTTCTCGTTTTGGTGGCCGTGGCGACGATGGCAGGTTGGGTCTATTGGCATATGAAACCGGTGGTTTAGGGTCACGCAGGGCGCAGACAGATCCGTACGACTGGACGAACTGGAAGGCCAACGGCTGCTGCAACGGGAGCCCCGCTCAACAACGCGTCTGGTGCTGGAGACCGGCAAGCACTGTGTCAAAGTTACTGCCTGCCAAAACGAGGGCATTCGTCGATTTTTTGGTTGGGCATGCTCAAGTGGATGCGTGGGCAATCCGACTGGATGCCAGACGAGGGGCCTGAGGTTATATCAACCGACATAGACCACCGGTAAGCTCGTTAGGGAGTCGCTCATTACGCTCCAGGAGTGGATGACTGGTATCGGCTATGGATTCAACCGGTCGATGCAACACAACTAAATTCTGTGTAAGCCGAGTCATTATGGATGACGCGAATCGGATACCATTTTGACCCGGTTGCAAAACGCTCAGGGAGAGCACCATGTCTGCACAAATCCAACTATCAGAAAATGTAACGGAGGCAGAGCGCCTCGCCATTCTGACCCCGCTGCTGGCCCATAATCTGACTAACGGCGGAGACGACGCGCATGAAACATTTGCTCTGCTGCTACGAGCCCCTGACAGGGACGAAGTCATTGGCGGGCTGTACGGGAAGATCTCCTATCGATGGCTACTCATCGATCTTGTCAGTGTTCCTGAACAGATGCGGGGCCAGGGTATCGGGGAGCGATTAATGCGCATGGCCGAAGATATCGCGCAAAAGAAGAACTGCATTGGAATTTGGCTAGAGAACTTCAGCTTTCAAGCGCCAGGTTTTTATCGAAAACTTGGGTACTCCGAGTTCGGACGCTTGGCAGATTACCCGCCAGGACATACTCGACTCTATTACCAAAAGACGCTGTGCTAACAGCGTTTTTAGTTGATTTTGCTCTCGTAGATCCCAACGCCTGGTGATAATGCAGCTGCTCTGCGGGTTAGTCGTTGGTAGACTCTGCTCCAGGCTTCGCGCAGCTTCAGAAACCGGTTAGGTCCGCTATGGGTTGTAGATTCAACCGGTCGATGCAACAGATTGGCTAAATCGTTCAGCGGGCGTTTCGTAGTTTGGGGCCTGCCGGAGAAGATGTCCGGGCTAGACTCGCTCATCCTGCAGCCCTGCCATACTGTTCAGCATGACCCGCGCAACCTTCCGCTTCTACGAGGAGCTCAACGATTTCCTGCCGGCCGAACGGCGGCGGCAGTCCTTCACCTGCGAGTGCGCGCGAGGAGCGACGGTCAAGCACATGATCGAGGCGCTCGGGATACCGCACACGGAGGTCGAATTAGTGCTGCTCAACGGCGAGTCGGTGGGCTTGGAGCGGATGATCTTCGACGGTGACCGGCTGGCGGTGTATCCCAAGTTCGAAGCACTGGACATCAGCCCGCTGCTAAAGGTTCGTGCGCAACCTTTACGGGTGCTGCGCTTCGTCGCTGATGCGCACCTTGGCGGGCTGGCCAGCCTGCTGCGCATGAGCGGCTTCGACACCCTCTACGACAATGGCTTCGAGGATGGCGAGATCGCCGAGATCGCTGCGCAGCAAGGACGCATCGTGCTAACCCGTGACCGCGAACTGCTCAAGCGACGGATCATCAGCCACGGCTGTTACGTGCATGCCCTGAAACCGTCGCTGCAGCTGCGCGAGTTGTACGAGCGCCTCGACCTGGCGCGTAGCGCGCGGCCATTCAGCCTGTGCCTTCATTGCAACCTGCCGCTGCACGAGATCAGCCCGGAACTGGCCCGGTCGCAGGTGCCGCCACGCGTTGGCATCCTCTATTCGCACTTCCTGCGCTGCAACGCCTGCCAACGGGTTTACTGGGAGGGTTCGCACTGGCGCGGCATGTGTGCACTGCTGGCACCTCTGCTGGACCGATAGCCGAGCGCATCGGGCCGCCTCTACGACTTGAAGCGCCCCACCAGCCCGTTCAGTTCATTCGAGAGGTGCGAAAGCCGGCCTGAGTCTTCTTGCGCAGAGCTGGCCAGCTTTCGACCAGCCGCGCCTCGTCGTAGATCTGCTGGATATGCCGATTGATCTCTTCGGCCTCACTAAACAAATCAATCCCCATTTAATGCATCGCCAAAATCCCAGATTTTAAGGATGGCTTTCCAAACGCCAAAACCACAGTTAATGTAATAAGAACAACAAAATAAATAGCGACCTCTACATGAAAAACTGGCTGACTCTGATTCTCGCTTTACCTACCGCGAATGCCACCGAGCGCATGCGAGCCTGGCGTGCTCTGAAAGCCTCAGGTGCGGCGGTTTTGCGCGATGGTGCCTATCTGTTGCCTGATACCGGTGTCTGTCGCGATGTTCTGGCGTCTGTCGAGCGCGACATCCTTTCTATCAATGGCACTGTTTACATCCTGCCCGTGGTCGATCCGGAGGGTGAGCGCTTTGTCGAGTTGTTCGACCGTAGCGATGACTACAGCAAGCTACGCGCAGAGATTGAAGAGTGCCGTGGGCAGCTCAATCCTGAAAGCGCATTGGCCACCACTAAACAAATTCGCAAGCTGCGCAAAAACTACGATCAGCTCACCCACATCGATTATTTCCCAGGTAAGCCAAAGGAGCAGATTGATTCAGCCTTGCAGGAGCTTGAGACGGCTGTCAGCAGAGCGTTGGCTGCGGATGAACCACATAGCCGCGACGAGCCCATAACGGCACTCAACCGTGGTGATTATCAACGTCGTGTCTGGGCAACACGTAAGCGTCCGTGGGTTGATCGTCTGGCTTGCGCCTGGTTGATTCGGCGCTTCATTGATCCTGAGGCTCGGATCCTCTGGCTGAATACGCCACATGACTGTCCGGCAGACGCGCTGGGCTTCGACTTCGATGATGCGACCTTCAGTCATGTCGGCAATCGCGTGACCTTCGAAACCCTGCAAGCCAGTTTTGAGCTTCAAGAGTCCGGCCTGAACCGCATCGCGGCGTTGGTGCACTACCTCGATATCGGCGGCATTCAGCCTTTGGAGGCTGCCGGCATCGAGCGCGTGCTGGCAGGACTGCGTGAAACCATTGCCCATGACGACCACTTGCTGGCTGCTGCCAGCGCTATCTTCGACGGACTGCTCGCCGAGTTTGTGAAAGAGGAACAACCCAATGAGTAAGGTGTTGGCATCAACGGCTGAAGAGAACCTATCAAGGCCGGAGGCGATCAGCTTGCGTGAGGCATTCCGGTTCTGGTTGAAGCTCGGTTTCATCAGTTTCGGCGGGCCAGCAGGGCAGATTTCGATCATGCACCAGGAACTGGTAGAACGTCGGCGCTGGATCTCCGAACGACGCTTTCTCCATGCGCTCAACTATTGCATGTTGCTGCCTGGGCCAGAGGCTCAGCAATTGGCGACCTACATCGGCTGGCTGATGCATCGAACCTGGGGCGGAGTGATCGCCGGAGTGTTGTTTGTGCTGCCCTCACTGTTCATCCTCATCGCTTTGTCGTGGATGTACATCGCGTTCGGCGAAGTGCCTGTGGTGGCCGGCCTCTTCTATGGGATCAAGCCTGCCGTGACGGCCATCGTGGTGCAGGCGGCACACAGGATCGGCACTCGGGCGCTGAAGAATAATTGGCTGTGGGCGATAGCAGCAGCTTCATTTACCGCGATCTTCGCGTTCAATGTTCCTTTCCCGCTGATCGTATTGGGGGCAGCGTTAATCGGCTATGTCGGAGGGCGTCTGGCGCCTGAGAAGTTCAGAACCGGGGGCCATAGCGCTGCCAAAAAGTCCTTCGGCCCGGCCTTGATCGATGACGACACCCCGTCCCCGGAACATGCCCGGTTCAGCTGGATGAAACTGGCGCTGCTGGCCCTCATCGGCGCGGCGCTGTGGGCGTTGCCGATGGGAGTCCTGACCGCGCTTTTTGGCTGGGAAGGTACCTTGACCCAGATGGGCTGGTTCTTTACCAAGGCCGCGCTGCTTACTTTTGGCGGAGCCTATGCAGTCCTCCCGTATGTCTATCAAGGAGCGGTCGGTCACTATGGCTGGCTTACCCCGACTCAGATGATCGACGGTCTGGCACTGGGGGAAACCACACCAGGGCCGCTGATCATGGTGGTGGCCTTCGTCGGCTTTGTTGGAGCGTACGTCTCACAAGTGTTCGGCGCCGATCATGTGTTTCTGGCCGGGGCTCTCGCAGCCACCCTGGTGACATGGTTTACCTTCCTGCCCTCGTTCCTGTTCATTCTCGCCGGTGGCCCGCTGGTGGAATCGACCCACAACGAACTCAAGTTCACTGCACCGCTTACCGCAATCACAGCGGCGGTGGTTGGAGTGATCCTCAATCTGGCATGTTTCTTCGGCTATCACGTGCTGTGGCCGAAGGGCTTCAGCAGCAACCTCGACTGGCCCTCTGCACTGATCGCCATTTTGGCGGCAATTGCCTTGTTCCGCTTCAAACGGGGCGTCATTCAGGTGCTGATGGCTTGCGCGCTCGTCGGCTTGGCGGTGCATCTGCTGCGCTAAGAGAGGATGTGATCAGCCGGCGCTTGCGGGCGCAGGCGGCAAAACAAACAAAAACGGGCGCCTTGTCGGGCGCCCGTTTTGTTTGGGGTTACGTGCTGCGGGTTTTGGTCGCTTGCAGCCTTTTCACCCACTGCCGAACGATGCAGACCATCGCAGCCAGCAACTAAGCTTTATCAGGAGGCCTTCGCGAAACCCTGAAAAGTCAGGAGGCACACAATGAGCAAACAACCTCAACCCCGGAGCCGCTCCAACCCCCAACCCAGATCTCGCCCGGTAGTGCCTGCCCTGCCCTGCAAAACAGGCACCCGGTCCGGGGGCTTGCGCGGTAACTACCCACCGAAGAAGTCCAATTGAGCCCAAGCGTGCGGCAGACTTTGCAATTGAGTCTGTTGGACTTCTTTATCCGCCGTTATGGCTGATCAGTGCGATTTTTTCGATACCGAAGTCCCGGCTTTGCTCAACCCTTTCGTGTTGTGATCACCTGGAGTCGAGGTCGAGACTGCTCTGGCTTTGTCTAAGCCGCGAGTATCTTTGGAGTGGGCGATGCCTGAAGTCGTTTGGCCATGACCGCTATCACTATTGCGAACACTGCCGTAGTGGTTTCCGCTTTCGCCACGGTCGCGAACAGCCTTGCCGGCATGATCGCTGGACAGTCCATTACCGCGGCCGTTGCTGTCAGAGTTGCCGGAGTGACCTGAACCGCTATGACCGCCGCCTGTACCGCCGCCATGGCCACCGCCATTACCACCTCCGTTTCCGCCCCCATGACCACCACCATTACCAC
>NZ_JBBWCB010000170.1:0-10141 GCF_039888995.1 Pseudomonas rossensis
AGGGATTGATCAATCGAAGTATGCTTTTTCATGGACTCGCCCTCGCTGTCGTTGGCTGATTAGACTGCCACCGTGGCGCATTGACGCCTCGGCTTGGGCGAGTCCATCCAATTACAAGGATCGAGGTAACCGTATAACGGCGGTCAAGCCGCCACCGGGCGTTTCTTCCAGGCTCAACTGGCCACCCAGGCGTTCGGCCGCGTCGCGGGCGATGGTCATGCCCAGTCCGACGCCACCGGAGTTGCGGTTGCGCGATCCTTCCAGACGAAAGAATGGCTCGAACACGGCTTCACGTTTATCCGCCGCAATACCCGGCCCATGGTCGATGACCCGGATCACCAGGGTTTCGCGCGTGTCTTCGAGCGTAATCATTGCCTGCCCGGCATAACGCAGGGCATTGTCCAGCAGGTTGTTGATGCACGAGCGCAAGGCCATCGGCTGCACTTGCAACGGTGCGCAGTGGCCGCTGGTCAGAACATCGGCGCCCTGGTCCTGGGCGTTTTCACTCAGGGATTCGACCAGCGCCTGCACATCCATCCATTGCACAACTTCACTGGTCCGCTGTTCATGCAGGTAAGTGAGGGTGGCGTCGAGCATGCTGATCATGTCGTCCAGATCCTGACGCATCTGGCCTTGCAATTTGTTGTCGTCGATCTGCTCCAGTCGCAGCTTGAGCCGCGACAGCGGCGTGCGCAGGTCGTGGGAGACGGCGCCAAGCATCCGCGAGCGTTGCTGCACTTGTTCACGAATGCGTTGCTGCATCTTGTTGAAGGTGTGTGCCGCTTGCCGTGCTTCCCGTGGGCCGGACTCATCCAGAGGCGGGCTGTCGAGGTTTTCGCTCAGTCGCTCGGCAGCATCGCTCAGGCGCTGGATCGGCCGGCTCAGCAGTTTGGCACCGTACCAGGCGGCGATGATCAACGAGACCAGTTGAAAGGTCAGCGGCACCAAGGGGCCGCCGAACCACGGCCGCGGTGGCCGATTTCCGAAGCGCGGGTCCATCGGCGGGCGCTGTCCGTCGAAGTTTTCGGAAAACCCCGGCGACGGTGGGGGCGGCGGGCCGTAATAGTGAAACCAGAAAAACGCCAACAAGTGCGCCAGGATGATCGCCACCAGCAGCATGCCAAACAGGCGGCCGAAGAGCGTATCGAAGCGCGCACGCATCAGCCGATGTCTCTGGCGTCGAACAGATAACCCTCACCGCGAACGGTCTTGATCAGCTGCGGGGCTTTCGGGTCGTCACCGAGTTTCTGGCGCAGGCGCGAGACCAGCAAGTCTATGCTGCGATCAAAGGCTTCGATCGAGCGACCGCGAGCGGCATCCAGCAGTTGTTCGCGGCTGAGTACCCGGCGCGGACGTTCGATGAACACCCAGAGCAAACGGAACTCGGCGTTGGACAGCGGCACCACCAGGCCATCCGCGGCGATCAACTGGCGCAGCACGCTGTTCAGGCGCCAGTTGTCGAAACGGATGTTCGCCCGCTGTTCAGTGCGATCGTCGCGTACCCGGCGCAGGATAGTCTGGATGCGCGCCACCAATTCTCGCGGTTCGAACGGCTTGGCCATGTAGTCGTCGGCGCCCAGTTCCAGGCCGATGATCCGGTCGGTGGGTTCGCAGCGGGCAGTGAGCATCAGAATCGGGATGTCCGATTCGGCGCGTAGCCAGCGACACAGTGACAAACCGTCTTCGCCGGGCAGCATCAAGTCGAGCACCACCACGTCGAAATGCTCCGCTTGCAGCGCCAGGCGCATCGCGGCGCCATCGGTGACGCCGCTGGCGTGAATGTTGAACCGGGCCAGGTAGTCGATCATCAGTTCGCGGATCGGGACGTCATCGTCGACGATCAGGGCGCGAATGCTCCAGCGTTTGTCGTCGCCGGGCGCTTTTTGATCGTCGTTCACAGGTGCGTGGAGGTTGTGCATGCGTGCGTTCATCTGCCAGGTAGGCTGCCAACCACAAAGATGGGCTGCGAGGTTGTGGTTTCAGCATAGGCGTCCGGCCCGGAGGCGGGAAGTGCTGTAAGGACGTGTTGCGGCTGCCGAAGGTAACGTTGAAGGGTGTTGCAGGCGTGTCAAGTGTGTATCCGACTCGACACAATGGGTGCAAGGGCTAGTCTTGCTTGAGCCGCCTATACGAATTACCGATCATCGGGTCCCGCAGAGGCGCTGGTTCCGCTACAATGCGCGCCGATTTCGACCTGCCTGAGAGCCCACTCATGTCCGCCTGCCAGACTCCTATCATCGTCGCCCTGGATTTTCCCACCCGTGACGCCGCACTGAAGCTGGCCGATCAGTTGGACCCGAAGCTGTGCCGGGTCAAAGTCGGTAAAGAATTGTTTACCAGCTGCGCTTCGGAAATCGTTGGCACCCTGCGTGACAAGGGGTTCGAAGTGTTCCTGGACCTCAAGTTCCATGACATCCCGAACACCACCGCCATGGCCGTCAAGGCGGCTGCGGAGATGGGCGTGTGGATGGTCAATGTGCATTGCTCCGGTGGTTTGCGCATGATGGCCGCGTGCCGCGAAGTGCTTGACCAGCGCACCGGTCCGAAACCACTGCTGATCGGCGTGACCGTGCTGACCAGCATGGAGCGTGAGGATCTGGCGGGTATCGGTCTGGATATCGAGCCGCAGGAGCAAGTGTTGCGCCTGGCCGCGTTGGCGGAAAAAGCCGGGATGGACGGTCTGGTGTGCTCGGCCCTGGAAGCCCAGGCCCTGAAATCGGCGCACCCGTCGCTGCAACTGGTGACCCCGGGGATTCGTCCGGCGGGCAGCGCCCAGGACGATCAGCGCCGCATTCTGACGCCGCGTCAGGCGCTGGATGCCGGTTCCGATTATCTGGTGATCGGCCGTCCGATCAGCCAGGCCGCGGATCCGGCCAAGGCGTTGGCGGCGGTTGTGGCCGAACTCGCGTAAAAAGATCGCAGGCTGCGCCAGCTCCTACAGGGGAATGCGATCCCATGTAGGAGCTGCCGAAGGCTGCGATCTTTTGTTTCACTGCTTTTAGACCTTCAGCACCAACTTCCCGAAATTCTCGCCGCTGAACAACTTCATCAGCGTCTCCGGGAACGTCTCCAGTCCTTCAACAATATCTTCCTTGCTTTTGAGTTGCCCCTTGGCCATCCAGCCGGCCATTTCCTGTCCGGCGGCGGCGAACTGCGCGGCATAGTCCATCACCACAAAACCTTCCATCCGCGCGCGGTTGACCAGCAGCGACAGGTAGTTGGTCGGGCCTTTGACCGCTTCCTTGTTGTTGTACTGACTGATGGCGCCACAGATCACCACCCGCGCTTTCATGGCCAGACGACTCAACACCGCGTCGAGGATATCGCCGCCGACGTTATCGAAATACACATCGACACCTTTCGGACATTCGCGCTTGAGGCCGGCGTGGACGTCTTCGTTTTTGTAATCGATGGCACCGTCAAAACCCAGTTCGTCAATCAGGAACTGGCATTTGTCCGCGCCGCCGGCAATGCCGATGACGCGGCAACCTTTGATCTTGGCGATCTGCCCGGCAATGCTGCCCACCGCACCCGCAGCACCTGACAACACCACGGTGTCACCCGCCTTTGGCGCGCCGACATCGAGCAGGGCGAAATAGGCGGTCATCCCGGTCATGCCCAGCGCCGACAGATAGCGCGGCAGAGGCGCCAGTTTCGGATCGACCTTGTAGAAACCTCGTGGCTCGCCGAGGAAGTAATCCTGCACACCCAGGGCACCGTTGACGTAGTCCCCGACCGCGAAGCCCGGATTATTCGAGGCAACGACTTTGCCTACGCCCAATGCGCGCATCACTTCGCCGATACCGACCGGCGGGATGTAGGACTTGCCCTCGTTCATCCAGCCACGCATGGCCGGGTCCAGGGACAGGTATTCGTTTCTGACCAGGATCTGACCCGCAGCCGGTTCGCCGACCGGTACTTCCTGATAGGTGAAGGTCTCGCGGGTCGCCGCGCCCACCGGACGTTTGGCGAGCAGAAACTGGCGATTGGTCTGGGTAGTCATGACAGGCACTCAAGATGAATGAAGACTTGTTGATAGACCTTCATGAACGATGCCGCAAGTTTGGCTGATGCGGCGAATGCATATCGATCCAGTGCAGTGATAGTCAAACCGGCGGTTTTATCACTGTCACTCATGGGCACCCAACCGGCCTTCTGATAGTGCTGCCGCGACGCAGGCCCTTGTGGCTAGATTGCGAACACGCGATCCCCCGCATCTTCTCTTCGAGGACATAACAATGAGCATGACGTTTTCTGGCCAGGTCGCCGTTGTGACGGGCGCCGCCAATGGTATTGGCCGCGCGACCGCCCAGGCGTTCGCCGCTGAAGGCTTGAAAGTGGTAGTGGCCGACATGGACACAGCCGGGGGCGAAGGCACTGTGGCGCTAATTCGTACGGCGGGCGGCGAAGCGACCTTCGTGCGTTGCAATGTCACGCTGGAAAGCGATGTAAAAAATCTGATGGACGAGGTGGTCAATACCTACGGCCGTCTCGACTATGCCTTCAACAATGCCGGCATCGAGATCGAGAAAGGCAAACTGGCCGAAGGTACGGTCGACGAGTTCGACGCGATCATGGGCGTCAACGTCAAAGGCGTCTGGTTGTGCATGAAATACCAGTTGCCCTTACTGCTGGCCCAGGGCGGTGGTGCAATCGTCAACACCGCATCGGTAGCCGGCCTTGGGGCTGCGCCGAAGATGAGTATTTACGCGGCGTCGAAACATGCGGTGATCGGCCTGACCAAATCGGCGGCCATCGAATACGCCAAGAAAAAGATTCGGGTGAACGCGGTGTGTCCGGCAGTGATCGACACCGACATGTTCCGCCGTGCCTATGAAGCCGACCCGAAGAAAGGCGAGTTCGCCAATGCCATGCACCCCGTCGGGCGCATCGGCAAGGTCGAGGAAATCGCCAGTGCGGTGTTGTACCTGTGCAGCGACGGCGCAGCGTTCACCACGGGGCATTCACTGGCAGTGGACGGTGGCGTTACGGCGTTCTGAAACCAGCCACTGCAACGTAGGAAAAAACCCGCATTTGTGCGGGTTTTTTTTCGGTTCCGCAAAGGAGTCAGGCAATGTGTTTCAAATGGTTAGAACCGAGGGTTTTGGCGGCGTTGTCGCACATCTGATCGACCGATCCTGTGATTAACTGTTTCCCGCAAAACGGACAGGAGTTTGCTTGCTCATGGAGTTGAGAATCGATCGACAGGCATTGGTGCCGGTCGTACAGCAAATCGTCGACGCGCTAGCCTGCTGGCTTCGCCGTGGCGAGGTGCCGCCGGGGACGCGTTTGCCTTCTGTGCGGCAAATCGCCCGGATCAATTTGCTCAGTCAGTCCAGCGTCGTTGAGGCCTGTGAGCGTCTGGTGGCTCAAGGGGTGCTGGCGTCGCGTCATGGCGCCGGTTTCATTGTCGCCATGCCAGCGCTGGCCGCTTCGGGGCAACAGGATTGCCCCTGGTTCGAGGGGGTAGAAGTGAAGCAGGGCGGCACTTCGGGCGAACTCAAACTGGGGTGTGGCGGACTACCCGAGAGCTGGCGCGAAACTGACGACCTGAGCTACGCGATCCGTCAGGTCAGCCGTACCGACATGGCCGGCCTGTTCAACTACAGCACACCGCTGGGCCTGCCAGCCTTGCGTCAGCAGATTCACAAGCGCCTGAAACAGCTCGATATCGTGGTGGAGGAAAACCGGATCCTGACAACGGCGGGTGCCAGTCAAGGACTGGACCTGATCGTGCGTACCTTGTTCAAGCCGGGTGATTGCGTGGTGGTGGAGAATCCCGGTTATTGCTTGCTGTTCGATCTGCTCAGACTGCACGGTGTCAGCATGATCGAAGTGCCGCGAACGCCGCGCGGGCCGGACATCGAAGCGCTTGAGGCGCTGCTGGTGAAATACAGCCCGAGCGGGATCTTCATCAATAGCTTCTATCACAATCCCACTGGCAGCAGCCTGGCGCCGGCGGTGGCGCAGCGGGTTCTGCAACTGGCCAAAACTTATGGCCTTCTGGTAATCGAAGACGACGTCTATGCGGATTTGCACAGCGGCCCCGGTACGCGCCTCGCTGCATTGGGTATCGATGACAACGTGATCTACGTCGGCAGCTACTCCAAAACCCTCAGCAGCTCGTTGCGGGTAGGTTTTGTAGTGGCCGGCGCCGGGGTTATTTCGCAGCTGGCCGAGGTCAAGATGATCAGCAGCATGGGCGCTTCACGGTTTTGTGAGTCGGTGCTGGCAAGCCTGTTGGCCAACGGAGCCTACCGCAAATTGGTACAGCGCCAGCGCCAGCGCTTGAGCAATGACAGGGAGGCGGCGTTGCAAGTGCTTGAAGACGCCGAGTGGGAGGTCTTCGGCAAGCCGGTCGGAGGCCTGTTCATCTGGGCGCGATCGCGCAGGTCCGACTACGCTCAGGTGCGGACTCAGGCACAGCGCTTCGGTGTGCTGTTGTCTTCTGCGACGGCATTCAGTCCCACCGGAGAGGCCAATGACTGGCAGCGCATCAATGTGGCTTATGCCTGTGATCCGCGAGCCCGGGCATTTTTTCAGGCCACCGCTCTGGATCGACCTCAAGCGTTCTGAAAACGACGGGAGCGTAGCTTTTTGCCATTATTCCGACGCCGGAGACTTGTGTTGATACAGGCCCGTTGCGAATCTGCGTCAACAGACTATGTCAGGGGACTAAGTGCAATGATTTCGGCCGTGCAAGGACGTTTTGCCAACCTCGGTATGGCGAAAAAACTGGGTGTCGGGTTTGTACTGGTGCTGCTGTTGACAGCCTTGGTGGCGGCCATCGGCGTATGGTCCTTGCAAACCATCAGCCAGCGCTTCGACGGGCTCAAGCAGATGTCGTCGCTCAACAGCGGTTTGCTCAAGGTGAGACTGCTCGAGCAGGAGTACGCCTTGCACGGCAACCCGAAAACCGCTGATGCGTTGCGCGAGGGCGTTGACGGTCTGATCGCTCTGGCAACCCAACTGAAATCGGCGTCTGCGGCCAACGTGCCGGTGATGAACGACGTCGAGCAGTCCCTGGGGGCTTACCGCAAGGCCTTTGACGAGTTCGTCTCGCTCAGCCAGGCCAAGGACCTGGCACTGGAGATGGCCAGTTGGTCGGTGTCCAGCGTGGCCAATAATCTCGACGTGCTACAGGCCGGGCTGGCCGATGACGGCGCTTATACCTTGAAGGAATCCGAAGGCAAGGACGGTGGGCAGTTTATCGAACAGGCCAATCAGGTCAGCCTGGTGTCGCGGTTGATGTTGCAAGCCATGAACGAAGCGCGTGTGCGCCTGGACCTGAGCCGCAAGGGCGACGACAGCGCAGGGCAGGGCAAGATCGAGCAGGCCGACCAGGCACTGACCCAGGCCGAGCAGCTGAAAACTACGGTCAAGGATGAGGGTTACCAGACGGTCCTCAACGAAGTGGTCGGGCACATTGGCGGATTCAGCGAAAAACTCGCTGAGTACACCGGCCTGCTGGCGCAGGAAAAAACCGTTTATCAACAGCTGCATCAGCGCGCCGCTCAGGTGGTGGAACGGGTGGATCAGGCCTATGTCGCCGAAGACCAGTCGATGCAGGCGGAGCTGAAAAAGAACTCGCTGCTGATCATCGGTTCCTCGGCGCTGGCGCTGCTGGTCGGGCTGATTGCGGCCTGGGTGATTACCCGGTTGATCGTGGCACCGCTGCGCAGTGTGATCCGTGTTGCTCAACAGATTGCTTCTGGCGATTTGAGTGCGACGGTTGAAGTGACCCGTCGTGATGAAATCGGGCAGCTGATGCAGGCCATGCAGCAGATGGGCGCGGGGCTTAGCAGCATTGTCAGCGGTTTGCAGGCTGGCATCGAACAGTTGGCCAGTTCAGCGCAGTCACTGTCGGCGGTGACCGAGCAGACCAATCTTGAAGTCAGCAGCCAGAAGGAAGAAACCGAACAGGTCGCTACCGCGATGAATCAGATGACCGCCACCGTGCACGACGTTGCGCGCAACGCGGAGGAGGCCGCTCAGGCGGCGCAGACAGCGGACGGCAAGGTTGAAAGTGGTCAGCAGGTGGTGCGCCAGAGCATGGCGCGGATCGAACAGTTGGCAGATTCCGCCACCTCAGCCAGTTCGAGCATCGAAAGCTTGAGTGCCGAGATCCAGAACATCGGCACGGTACTGAGTGTCATCAAGAGTGTGGCCGAGCAGACCAATCTATTGGCCCTCAACGCCGCGATCGAGGCGGCTCGAGCCGGCGAGCAGGGCAGGGGCTTTGCGGTGGTGGCCGATGAAGTGCGGGCCCTGGCCAAGCGTACTCAACAATCGACCGAGGAGATTGAACGACTGGTGAGCGCCTTGCGCTCGGCGGCTCAGTCTTCTGTTCAGCAGATTCAGAACAGTGGCGAGCTGGTGAAGCTGGCTGTGAGTGATGCGTTGCAGACTGAGAGTGCGCTGGGGAGTATTGCAGCGGCAGTGTCTTTGATTCAGCAGATGAACCAGCAGATCGCAGCGGCTGCCGAGGAGCAGAGTTCAGTGGCTGAGGAGATTAATCGCAGTGTCACGAGTATTCGGGCCAGCGCGGATCAGTCTTCGTTGGCGATGCAGGGGAATGCGGCTTCCAGTATTGAGTTGGCGCAGTTGGGGGTTGAGCTGAAGGGGATGGTGGGGCACTTTCGGCTTTGAGGTGTACACCGATCAACTGTGGGAGCCGGGCTTGGTCCGGGCGGCGTTCCGACGATAGCGGCCTGACGGCCGACCAATCCCTTGCGGTTGTACATCGTCCAACTGTGGGAGCGAGCCTGCTCGCGAAGGCGGCCTGATAGTCGACCTTGCTGTCCTGGCCCCGCCCATCAAACTCAACGCAAAAAAAAGCCACCTGCTTAGGTGGCTTTTCTACTTTCTCTGATCAGTCGTAGATCACTTTTTTCTTCCAGTCCGCATCGGCCTCGACGTCTTTGAGTCCTTCGGTCAGCTGGTTCACTTCGCCTTCTACCGGTGCGATGTTGTCCATGACTTGTGCGTTTGCGCGAGCCAGGAGTTTTTCCAGGTATTCCAGCTGTTCGGCGTAGACCTGGGGTTCCTGTTGTTTGCGCAGGTATTGCACGCCGCGTTCGAACGCCAGGCGGGCCTGGCCGGGCTGGTTCTGTTGCAGGGCGTGCTGGCCGAGGTTGTTGAAGAATTCGATGTGCAGCAGGACCAGGATGTGGCGAACTTCGCGGATCCAGCGTTTGGCTTCGTTGGTTGGCAGGAAGCCGTCCTGTGCGGCGCGGGTGATTTGGCCGTGCAGGGCTTCGAGCAGGAAACGTACGTCCTTGGCTTTGGCTTCGGTCTGGATCGGTGCGGGCGGGTTGTTGACCGGGATCGATTCGCCCTGGCCGACCAAGGCGCTCAGTTCGCCAATCCGTGCCTTGAGGTTGGAGCTGGTTTTTTCCAGATTGAGCAGGCGTTGGCAGACGTTCAATTCCAGACGGGTCAACAGCAGCTTGAGGCCCGGTGTCATCAATTGGCCGGGGAAGGTCTCGGTGATTTCGCCGCAACGACGTAGACGATCGTTGAGCTCAACTTTGGCGCGGGCCTTTTCCAGCTTATTGTTTTCCACCACATGGTTCATGTAGCCAATGGCGATCAATAGTGCGATCCCGGCTACGACTAGCAGGGTGATCATGAGTGGTGTCACCGGTAAGACCTCTTTATGGGGTTCGCGTGCGAGTGTAGTGGCTTGGCATTGGGACGCATAGCGCCACTCAGCGAGTTGAATCGGCTACTGCACTGCCTGTATCGGCCGCGTTCCTGCTTATATAAGTAATAGCGTGCGAGGTGCACATTGCCATCATCTTTGGCGTGGGTGGACTATAACGTCTTGGCGGGTGTCAGAATATAGGCGTCAAACCCCAGGCGACGGAAAAGCCTGATTAGTGTCTCAAAGCAGGGCGAAGTCATTGATTTAAATAAATTTATATCTGGGGGTTGACGACCCTTCAATCCATCCATAGAATGCGCGCCACTTACAGCGTAAAGCACACAGCGAAACGCGGTAGGGAGTGAATGTTGTACGTGTGTCCCCTTCGTCTAGTGGCCTAGGACACCGCCCTTTCACGGCGGTAACAGGGGTTCGAGTCCCCTAGGGGACGCCATTTGCGGGAATAGCTCAGTTGGTAGAGCACGACCTTGCCAA